>CAZIDA010000158.1:0-7455 GCA_964537865.1 uncultured Acidobacteriota bacterium | reverse complement strand
GATCAAAAGACGCTGGTATTTGATTGACGCCGAGGGCATGGTGTTGGGACGGCTCGCCACCTTGGTGGCGAAATTGCTCATTGGCAAGGGCAAGCCCAATTACGTGCCGTACTTGGATGGCGGCGATCATGTCGTCATCATCAACGCCGGCAAGATCAAACTCACCGGACGGAAGATGGAGCAGAAGGTTTACCATCGTTTCACCGGATATCCGGGGGGATTGAAGTCGATTGCCGTGAAGGATCAACTGGCGCGGCATCCGACGCGGGTGGTGGAAGATGCGGTCGTAGGTATGTTGCCGAAAACCAAGTTGGGCCGAGCGATGGCCAAGAAGTTGAAGGTGTACGCCACGCCCACGCATCCACATGCCGCCCAAAAACTGGAGACGTATCCGGCCAAAGCCTGATGCGAGCCTTTCGTGAAGGAGTCTTGATTTGTCCACAGAATTATCAGCACCGATGGTTCAGTATTACGGCACGGGCAAGCGCAAGAACGCTGTGGCCCGTGTTTTTTTGCGCCCCGGCGCCGGAACGGTCAGAGTCAACGATCGGAAGTTTGAAGATTACTTCAAGAACGAAACCCTGCGCATGATCATCCATCAGCCGCTTCAAACGACGGAGACGACGGGAAAGTTTGATGTGGTCGTCAACGTCCGAGGCGGCGGGATGGCCGGCCAAGCCAGCGCCGTGAGATTGGGAATTTCTCGCGCCTTGCTCGAGTTCAATGCCGAGCTGCGCAAGAAACTCCGTCAAGGCGGCTTCCTGACTCGCGACGCCCGCATTAAAGAGCGGAAGAAATACGGACAGAAGGGCGCGCGCAAGCGGTTCCAATTCTCGAAACGTTAGAGCGCTGAGGGGCCGAAGCGGCCTCCGCTTGCTCGAATGAGCGACGGGAATTAGCGCGCCGGCCATGAAATGACGCCCGGATCCGGGGTCTGGAAAAGATCCGCGGCAGTTTTAAATCTCCCAACGTGTGGATGAGCCGATCTCTTCCACCGGTTTTCCAGCATATTTGGAGGATAGCTTGATTCAGGTCACGATGAAAGAATTGCTCGAAGCGGGCGTTCACTTTGGACATCAAACGCGCCGCTGGAATCCGAAGATGAAGGAGTACATCTTCGGCGAGCGCAACGGAATTCACATTATCGATCTTCAAAAAACTTTGAAGATGTTCAAAGAGTCGCTGCAAACCATCGCCGAATTCTCCAGCCAAGGGAAAACGATGTTGTTCGTCGGCACGAAGCGACAGGCGCAGGACGCCATCTCCGAAGAAGCGCAGCGATGCGGCATGTTCTTTGTGAACCAGCGCTGGTTGGGCGGATTGCTCACCAATTTCGCCACCATTCAGCGGTCCATTAAGCGCTTGAAGGAATTGGAGGCGATGAAGGCGGACGGCAGCTACGAGCTTCGCTCCAAAAAGGAAGTCGCGCGACTGGAACGTGAACGGATTGCCTTGGAGAAGAACCTCTCGGGAATTAAGAACATGCCGAAGCTTCCCGATGCCATCTTTGTGATCGATTCCAACAAGGAAGCCATTGCCATTTTGGAAGCGCGCAAGTTGGGGATTCCAGTCTTCAGCATCGTCGACTCCAACTGCAATCCCGATGTGATCGATCACATTATCCCGGGGAATGACGACGCGCTGCGAGCGATTCGTTTGTTCGCGCAGAAAGTGGCCGACGCGATTTTGGAAGGACAGCAATTGCGCTTGGCGCAAGAAGCGGAAGCGGAGAAGTTGGCGCAAGAGCAAGCGGCCACGGCGGCGGAAACGGGCGCTGCCGAAGCGCCGGTCGAAGCGGGTGAGGCTCCGGTCGAAGCAAAAGTTGAAACTCCCGCGACTCCCGAGTCGGGTGAGGCAGGATCGGGAGAGGAGCATGGTCGCAAGCGCCGCCCGCGCCGTCCTCGCCCCGTGACGCAATCCAGCCGTTAGCTTTCAGCCATCAGCCATCAGCCTTCAGCTATCAGCCTTCAGCGATCAGCGATCAGCCATCAGCTTTCAGCCGTCGGCAAAGGGCTTGCCCCTGATTTCTGAGGGCTGACTGCTGACAACTGACTGCTGATAGCTGACAACTGACTGCTGATAGCTGACAGCTTCTTTGGGGGACTTATTTAATATGGAAATTACGGCACAAATGGTCAAGGAGCTCCGCGAAAGAACTGGGGCTGGAATGATGGAATGCAAGAAAGCGCTGACGGAGGCCAAGGGCGACATGGAGGAAGCGATCACCATCCTCCGCAAGCGCGGACTGGCAAGCGCCGCCAAGAAGGCCGGTCGAATCACTTCCGAGGGATTGGTTGACGTGCGTGTGACCACCGTTCAGGGCAAATCAGCCGGGGCCATCGTGGAAGTAAATTGCGAAACCGATTTTGTGGCCCGCACGGATGAATTCAAGAATTTGGTTTCTCAAATCGGGGAACACATTCTCCAGCAGAATCCGCCATCGGTGGAAGCGTTGTTGACTCAAAAGTTTTCCTCCGACGGCGCCAAGACCATTCAAGAAGACTTGACGGAACGGATTGCCCGCATCGGAGAAAATCTCTCGGTGCGTCGGTTTGTGCGATATGAGTTGGCGGGCGCGGGATTGTTGGGCAAGTACATTCATGCCGGCGGCAAGATCGGTGTGTTGCTGGAGATGGGCGCCGCGGCTTCGGTGAATGCCTCCAACGAAGAATTTCTAACTTTGGCGCACGATATTGCCATGCACGTGGCGGCGGCCGATCCGAGATATCTCAGTCGCCACGACGTTCCGGCCGAAGTGCTGGAGCGCGAAAAAGAAATCGCGCGGGCCAAAGCTCCGGCCGGGAAGCCGGCCCCGGTGAATGAGAAGATTGTCGAAGGGCAGTTGGGAAAATTCTTCGGAGAAGTTTGTCTGCTCGAGCAACCGTTCGTGAAAGAACCTAGCCTTTCCGTCAGTCAATGGGTGGCTCAAAAGACCGCGGCCATCGGCGGGTCCGCCGAGATTCGCCGTTTTGTGCGCTTCAAGACCGGCGAGGGCCTTGAAAAACGCGGCGGAGATTTTGCTGCGGAAGTTGCGGCCCAATTGCAGTAGAATACGTCCGATCCAAGGGAGAATGAGCCGAGCCAAGTGGAAGGCGCTCCCTCGTGTCATCCGAAATGGAATGATGGGGCGGCCCCTTGAATGGAGTTCGACGATGAGGCGGCGCCCATCATCTCAGCCCGTTCCAGATTCATCAAACCAGCTTCATAAACGCGACGACCTGCCATGCGAGCCTCGAAGCCAAAATATAAAAGAGTTCTGTTGAAACTGAGTGGGGAAGCGCTGATGGGGCGCCAAGGTTACGGCGTGGACCCGGATGTGGCCGGCAGCATTGCCGAAGAGATCAAAGAAGTTCATCGGCAGGGAGTGGAACTGAGCATCGTGATTGGCGGCGGCAACATCTTTCGCGGATTGGCGGCCAGCGCCAAAGGGATGGACCGCGTCTCCGGCGACGTGATGGGAATGTTGGCGACGATGATCAACGCCATCGCGCTGCAGGATGCGCTGGAGAAGATCAACGTGCAGACGCGCGTCATGTCGGCCATCGAGATGCGGCAAGTCGCCGAGCCCTTTATTCGTCGCCGCGCCATTCGGCATTTCGAAAAGAAGCGCGTGGTCATCTTTGCGGCGGGAACGGGCAATCCTTATTTCTCCACCGATACCGCGGCCGCTTTGCGCGCCATGGAGATCAAAGCGGAAGTCATTCTGAAGGCAACCCGCGTGGACGGCATCTATGACAGCGATCCTTTGAAGAACCACCGCGCCAAGATGTTTCGGGAAATATCTTACATCGATGTTCTGAAGAAAGGCCTGACGGTCATGGACACGACCGCCATCTCGCTCTGCATGGACAACAAGATGCCCATCATCGTCTTCAACCTCCTGAGGCGCGGCAATATCAAGCGCGTTGTGAACGGCGCGTCGGTGGGCACGATGGTTCACCTTTAGCATTCTTCGGAGCCAATACCTATGACCAAGGAAATCATCGCTCAAACGCGAGCCCGCATGGAAAAATCCGTGGAGGATTTGAAGCACATCCTGACAAGCATCCGAACCGGCCGGGCTAATGTGGGATTAATCGATCACATCAAGATCGATTATTACGGAACGCCGACGCCGCTCAATCAGATGGCTTCGCTGGCCGTGCCGGAACCTACGTCCATCACCGTTCAGCCGTGGGACATCTCTCAGTTGGGTGTCATCGAGAAGGCCATTCGGTCATCGGACTTGGGTTTGAATCCGGTGAACGACGGCAAGATCGTCCGCGTGCCCATCCCGCCGCTGACCGAGGAGCGTCGCCGCGAACTCGTCAAGCATCTGCACAAGGTTTTGGAGGACCACCGCACCGCCATCCGCAACATCCGACGCGATGAGAACGAGCGGGTCAAAAAAGCTCTGAAAGACAAAACCATCTCCGAGGACGATGAAAAGAAAGCCCTCGACGAAGTTCAGAAACTGACGAATCAGTTTATCGAGAAGTTGGATGATCTGGGAAAAGGGAAAGAGAAAGAAATTATGGAAGTGTGAGTGACAAATTCGCCCCAACGCTTGAGAAAAAATCAAACCCCGGCCCAAGTAAATCTCAGGCCGGGTTTCTTGTTTTCTGGGGGCAGCCTGTCATGATTGCCGCGGCGAGCACTCAAGGGGATGAAAATGATCATGTGGATTGGAACTGATCGCAGCCTCGTCCCCGAAGGGGACGCGTCCTCCAGCCCAGGGTTGTCCGCCCGCTCTTGGGCGGACTACCCTGGGTACCGAATCGTTACCAACGGCCCAACCCTGAAAGGGTTGAGTCAAACGACCGCACCTATTTTCAGGGCAGAGGATGGCGTTCCTTCAATCAAGCCCCGAAAAGACTGTAGAGCAAAACCGCCAGCACGAAAAGCGTAACCACGACATAGAGAAAATCGCGTTCCAGCGCAAAAGCAAAGACCGAGAACAGCACGCGAGCGATGGGCGTGGCGATCAGAAGGAGTAATCCAAATTGGATGATCGCGCGCGATTGCAACTGGATGGCGCCTTGAAAGATGCCGACGAGCGACCGCAGATCGGCCGGCTCCCCTTGAAACACTCGGAAGTCCGAAGGCATATAACCGTGCCGAGCGAGGAAAAAGACGCCTCCAATCAAAACAATCGTGGCGGCCAGGAGAACACCCAAGCGAAGCAGGTTGCCGATAACGACTTCTGTTTTTTGATCATCCCAGCGGTGAGTTGACCTCATTCTAGAACCTTCCCGTCAGACCGTTGAAAATCATCTCAATTCCCAAAAGCACGATGACGGCGCTAAAGAGTAGACGCAGCACTTGAGTCCGCGCCTTGATCAGCACGCGCGTGCCCAGCATCGCTCCCGCCAGAACGCCCAGCGTCACTGGCATCGCAATTCCTGGATCGATGTATCCTCGGCTCAAATAAATTCCGGCGCTGGCTGCGGCCGTGACGCCAATCATGAAATTGCTGGTGGCGGTCGATACCTTGAACGGAATCTTCATGGCTTCGTCCATGGCCAGGACCTTGACGGCGCCCGATCCGATGCCCAGCAATCCGGAAAGCGTGCCGGCGCCAAACATGAGACCCACGCCGGTGGGCACGTTGTGCACATGGTATTTCTGGATCCCTTGCGATTTGGGGTAAGTTCCATCCATTCGAAGCCGTTGCGCGAAGGCATCGGGAGGCCCGTTCGACGACCCTTCCTCCTTGGGACGGGAGGAAAGATAAGCGGAGAAAACGAGCACGATGCCAAAGATCACCCCGATCAAGCCGCCCGAAACTCGAGTCGCCAGAAAGGCTCCCACCAAGGCGCCTACCGTGGTGGCGATTTCCAAAAACATTCCAATCCGGATGTTGGAAAAGCCTTCTTTGACATAGGCCGCCGCCGCTCCCGACGAAGTGGCGATAACGGAGACAAGCGAGGCGCCGATGGCGTATCGTATGTCGACATGAAAACCGAGAGCCAGCAAAGGCACCAGAACCACGCCTCCGCCTAATCCGGTGAGCGATCCCAAAAATCCCGCCAGCAGCGAACCTCCAAAAACCAACATTGTGAATTCGTATATGTTCATCGTGAAGAGAAATCAGAAAGAGCACGCGAACGAAATGTGGGCCGGATCTTCCTTGGAGAGGACCGGTGTTCTCTTCCGAATCGCGGAATTGAATGACGGATTTTCACACCTTACGCGTTCGACCCGACGAGACGACTGTGCCCCCGAGCACAAGGTCGGTCTTTTCCTCTCGACATAGCGATATGGGCTTAACATCCCACGGTCGGGTCGCGGCAAAAATACCAGATTCTTTCGGCGTATTGAAGAGGAATATTTTTTTGGCAAGGTGTTGACAATTATCCGGTCTACTAATAAACTCCTAAGGTTTGTCAGGTGGGCCATTGCGCCGCTGTGCGCGATGGGAAGTAAAACTTTGGGAAGACGTTAAGAGGGATTCGGTGCCAACGTTTAGTCAATTAGTGAGGATGGGGCGTCAGCGGCCTCGGTACAAAACGAGTAGCCCGGCGCTGCAGAGTTGCCCGCAAAAACGTGGAGTGTGCGTGCGAGTATACACTACCACGCCCAAGAAGCCCAATTCCGCGCTCCGTAAAGTAGCCCGAGTGCGATTGACCAATGGAATTGAAGTGACGACGTACATTCCGGGAATTGGGCATAATCTCCAAGAGCATTCGATTGTCCTCATTCGCGGGGGACGCGTCAAAGATCTGCCCGGGGTGCGGTACCACGTGGTGCGTGGGACCCTTGATTCTGTCGGAGTCACGGATCGCCGCCAGGGCCGTTCGAAATACGGCGCGAAGAGACCGAAAGCCTAAAGTCTACACCACCCTTTGATCACAATTTGATCGGGTCACGACGGAAGTAGTTGCGATCGCTTTTGTCCCGAAGAGCGAAGACCTTCGCAAAACCTTTCGGTTCGAGGGGACCCAGATTGAATGAACGAGAGGTTTGATTTATGCCGAGACGGAGAGTTGTCGCCCAGCGACAGGTCGATCCGGATGCCATTTTCAACAGCATCCTGGTGACCAAGTTTATCAACTCCATCATGAAGCAGGGCAAGAAGTCGACGGCCGAAGGAATTTTCTACCGGGCGATGGATTTGATTAAGAAGAAGGCGAACGACGACCCCTTGAAGGTTTTCAAGAAGGCCGTCGAAAACGTCAAGCCGGCTTTGGAAGTGAAGACGCGCCGCGTCGGGGGCGCCAACTATCAAGTGCCGGTCGAAGTCAATCGCAATCGCCAGCAGTCGCTCTCCATCCGCTGGCTGATTGGGTACGCGCGCGAGCGCGGCGAGAAGTCGATGGACGAACGGCTGGCCAACGAGCTGCTCGACGCCTCCAATAATCGTGGCGGCGCCATCAAGAAGAAAGACGATACGCACCGCATGGCCGAAGCCAACAAGGCCTTCGCGCATTACCGGTGGTAAGCGCGGCGTCCGGTCGGGGAGAATCAGGAATCGGT
>CAZIDA010000157.1:0-7459 GCA_964537865.1 uncultured Acidobacteriota bacterium | reverse complement strand
CCTGGCGGGCCTTTCACCCGCTTGGCGGGCGACCATTTCCAGGTCCCCGGCTACTAACCGCCGCCCCGCATAGCGGGGCTGGAGCCAATCCAACCTGCAAATTCATCTCATCAAGTAAACGGTCTTGAGACCGGGGTCGCCCTAATATCGAAGGGCCGCGCCAATGACAACATTTGAGCTTTTTCCTACCTCATCTTACGGTGCTCGCTTTCACTGCCGCCAAAATCTTGTCCGGGGTGATGGGTAGTTCTTTGATGCGGACGCCCAGCGCGTCGGCGACGGCGTTGGCGATGGCGGCCGCGGCGGCAATGCGCGGCGGTTCGCCGATGCCGCGACTGCCGAGCGTGCAGGCATGCTCATCCACATCGGTCAACATGATTGGCTCAATCACCGGCACTTCCATCGCGGTGACCGGTTTGTAGTTTTCGATATTCGCGTTCAGCGGCACGCCCGTGGAAGGGTCGATGACGCGCTCTTCGGTGAGCGCGTAGCCGAGGGATTGAACAACAGCGCCCTGAATCTGATTGGCGAAGGTCAAGGGATTGAGGACGCGACCGCTGTTGTGTCCGGCGACGTGACGCAGAAGAGTGACGTGGCCGGTTTCGGTGTCGATCTCCACCTCCGCAAAGTGCGCGCCAAAAGTGTTCAGTGAATAGCCTTCTTGATTGGGACCGCGAAGGCCGCGCCCGATGATCATGTTGTTGCCCGCGGCTTGAGCGGCTGCTTTCAAATCCATCGATTTGCGCGGATTCATCTTCACGAAAATCTTTCCGCCGCGCGACGCCAACTCTTCGGGCTTGGCTTTCAAGGTGAGCGCGGCGTATTCAAACAACTGTTGGCGCGCGTCAGCGGCCACGGCGCGCACGGCCGGCCCCGCGGAAGCGGCCGTCATCGATCCGCCGCTTAAGGCGGAGTACGGACAATTCTCCGTGTCGCCGATGTGCGCGTCCACTTGATCCATCGCGATTCCCAATTCCTCCGCAACGATCTGCGTAAGAATGGTTCGCGTTCCCGTGCCGAGATCCTGGGTACCGCAGAAAACGTCGATTGAACCGTCGCGAGTCACTTTGACGATGGCATACGACGGCGGACCACCTCCTCCACCCCAAATCTGACTGGCCACGCCGACGCCGCGCTTTTTCGTTGCGGAACTGTTCGCTTCGCGACGATGATGGCGATCTGCCCAATCGATCTGTTTGGCGCCGGCATCGTACAGTTTGTTTAGAAGTTTTTGCGAATACGGCAACGGCTCATCGCCCGACTGATCGACGGTCACATCATTCTTCCTTCGGAGATCGAGCGGATCGATACCAAGCTTCCGCGCCAGGATGTCCATCATCGACTCCAGCCCGAAAGTGCCGGGCACATATCCGGGCGCGCGCGTGGCGCGGCTGCGGCCCGCGTTGAAATAAACGAGATGGTCTTCCGTGCGAACATTCGGGCAGAGATACATTTCCTGATACGGCATACCGCACGGCGTCCCTCCCCAATACGCGCCGTTGCCGTTGTATGCTTTCAACTCGATGGCGGTGAGCGTTCCATCTTTCTTGACGCCCATCTTGACGCGCTGAACCGTCGCCGGGCGATTGCCGGTGTTCATTTGTTCTTCTTCGCGCGTGAGTATGAGTCGCACCGGACGATTTGCGCGCCGCGCCAGCAATGCCGCGATGACGGTGTACTTCCCCGCTTCCAACTTGCTCCCGAATCCACCGCCCATGTACTGCATGACGACGCGAACATGATTCGCAGGGAGATGGAGCGCCGCGGCCACCGTGTCGCGAACGCTGAAGACGCCTTGCGTGGAATCCCAGACGGTCAGATGGTCGCCTTCCCACATCGCGACGCTGCCGTGGGTTTCGAGACACGTGTGAAGCTCCGTTTGCGTTCGAAAGGTTTCCTCGGCGATGACGTCGGCTTCCGCAAAGCCTTTGGTGATGTCTCCGCGACTGTAAACGATCGGTTTGCCGCCGACGAGATTTCCGTCCGGCCAAAGCTTGGGCGCATCGGGTTTGAGCGCGGCTTCCATGTCGGAGACAAATGGAAGCGGCTCGTAATCGACTTCGATCAAGCGGATGGCGTCGTCGGCTGTTTCTTCATCGACTGCCGCGACAGCCGCGACTTCGTCGCCTACCAGTCGAACGGTCTGGTCGAAAAGAAAACTGGTTCGATGCCAGCGAATCGGGTCGGTGTTGAAAGCGGAGATGACCGCTTTGACGCCGGGGAGTTTTTCGGCGCGCGAGGCATCGATGGCGCGGATGCGGGCGTGAGGGTGCGGACTGCGCAGAATTCGCGCGTACAGCATGTTCGAGAGAAAAATGTCGGACGCGTACTTGGCCGCGCCGGTCACCAACTGATCGCCGTCGACGCGAGGAATCGCATGGCCGACGTAGTCGAGCTTGGCGTTGTCCGGCCACACGGGAGTTTCAATGTCCGGGACGTCGACCAAGATTTCGCTGGTGCGTCCCTCGAACTCAACCGTGGTTTTGATTTTTTTCAGCATGATGAATTCTCCATGAAAACGACGTTCGGTGATTCCGCAGGCTGCGTCTGCGCTATCAAAGCATCCTGGGAGTCGAAGCGCCCCCGCCCCGAAAAACGGGCGGGGCTACCAAAGCAGTTATGTTCGCTCCAGTCTTCCGGTCGCTGAAAGCGCGGCTTTGAGAACGTTCGGATAGGTCCCGCATCGACACAAGTTCCCGGAGATGGCTTCCTTCATTTCGTCGATCGAAGGATTCGGCCGGCCGTCGAGAAAATGCTTCACCGACATCACCATGCCCGGAGTGCAATAGCCGCATTGCATGGCATCGTGTTCGATGAAGGCTCGCTGCACCGGATGCAGCGTTCCCGCGGAGGCCACGCCTTCGACCGTTTCAATGCTCGCTTGATCGCATTCGACGGCCAGGGTCATGCAGGAGTAAATGAGTTGGCCGTTGCGAACGACGGTGCATCCGCCGCACTCGCCGCGATCACAGACGACCTTGGTTCCGGTCAATCCCAGCTCGCGCCGAAGGACCGTCGCCAACGTCCATCGCGGCTCCACGGCGAGAGCGTATTGATTGCCGTTCACTTGAAGTGTGATGGGAACGCGTTCGAGGCTGCCTTCCGTCACCTCGTGGGAGCTGCCGTCGATTGGCGCAGCCGCGAGTTCCGTGGGAAGCACGGCGGCGGAAGCAACTCCCACGCCCACGGTGGCGAGAAACTCACGCCTGGAAACATCCGGGAGCAGCGACTCGTTGGGTTTCTCCGGCTCGGTCATGATAGTGGCCTCCTATGTAGCAAGTCTGCAAAATCGTGTTTTGCTAGCAAGAAAATTGTGGTCGCAGTGGTGAAAGCATGAGATCCGTTTGGTTGCGGCCCCAGGCCGCCCTTGGGAGCGATGATAATTCATGTGAAAGATGGCACAACATCAGATGCGGTTTCGCGAAGTTTGAAATTGAGTTTTGAAATGTGTCGATGCTCGCGGAGAATTTCCCGCAAAGAAGAAAACATTCTGACCCTGGAGGCATGGAATTTCAATGGAAATGTGGGAAATCGCAATCGCCAAATTCCAAATGCCAAGTTCCAAACAAGAATCAAAAATCAAGGATCAAGCCGAACCATAGGTCTGTTGGAACCTGGTGAAACTTTCAGCAGGTTAAAGACTGGTTGGAATTTGAGGGTTGAATATTGTTTGGGCTTTGGAATTTGGTGCTTGGCTTTTGCTTTTCAAAACAAATGCCCCGAAGCTTCAGGATCTTCTCCGGAGCCTCGGGGCATCGCGCCAAGGGAATTGGCAGAGCTACGAGTTAGACTTCCGTGGCGGAGAAAAGAATGTATTCGGTGAACAGGTTGACCAGGAGCGGGTCAAACTGCACGCCGGCGAACTTTTTCAATTCGCTGACGGATTTCTCCAGCGTCAGCGCTTTGCGATAAGGCCGGTCGTGGGTCATGGCGTCGAAGCAATCGAGAATGGTGATGATGCGCGCGCCCAGCGGAATGGCTTCGCCCTTCAATCCGGCCGGATATCCTCGGCCATTGTACATTTCATGATGATGCAGAATGTACAAACTGATGCGCTCCATCCCAATCACTTCTTTGGTGATGGCCCATCCAAACTCCGGATGCTTGTCCATGATCTTCCACTCATCCGGATTAAGCGGTCCTTCCTTCTTAAGAATCGAATCCGGGATTCCCACCTTGCCGATGTCGTGCAAGGTCGCGGCGATTTGGATATCTTCAATTTCCTCCGGCCGCAGATCGAGCATCTTGGTCATCCCGAGCGCCCAGTTGCTCATGTGGGTGCCGTGGATACCGGTCACCTGATCCTTCAAATCCAGCAGCGCGATCATGGCGTTGACCGCCGAAAATAAAAAATGGCGGGCGCGGAGATCCGAGGTCGAGGTGGTCCTATACTCCGCGCCCGCGCCTGCAAACAAGGGACGAGGCGACACAAGAGAATCTGACGGTGATCCTGAAACCAAACTTCCAAAAGTCATGGCCGGCCTCAGAACAAGAAGTTGCCGGAGTTCAGCATATTGTTCACGGTTCCCAGCTCGTCGATGCGTCCTCGACCGAGGAGGAACCGGTATTGCGGATTCTTGTTGCCGATATTGACGGCGGCGCGATTCATCGAAGAGTAAACCCGGTTGGGATTGGAACGCCGCGCCGATTCGCTCAAGCTCGCCAAGCCGGAGACCAAGGCGCTGGAGAACGAAGTCCCGCTGACGAGGGCGTAATGCCCGCCGGGATAGATCGTAATCAGATTCACTCCCGGCGCCGTGTAGGAGACGTCCGGACCGTAATTCGAAAACGGCGCCAGGATGTCGTTCACATCAGTGGCCGCAATTCCCGACACCCCGGGAAACGCCGCGGGACAACTGGTGAGCGTGAGCTGTCCGTTATTTCCCATCGACGCCACCATCATCACGCCGTGGCTTTGGGCGTAGAGAATCGCCTTCAGCAAAATGGGCGACCCTTCGCCGAACGAAAACGACATGTTGATGACGTCGGCGCCGTGATCGACGGCATAATAGATGGCCGCCACCACGTCAAAAAGCGTGCCCTCGCCGTTGGCGTCGAACGCCACCAAAGGCATGATGCGGGCGTTCGGTGAGACGGCATGAATCAGGCCGGCCACCATGGTGCCGTGTCCAAACGCCGGCGGCAGCGAATTGAGCAGCGATACGGTCGACTGATTCAACAGCGCTACTGTAGATTGGTTGAGCAGCGCCACCGTCGATTGGTTCAGCAACGCCACGGTCGATTGGTTCAGCAACGCCACGGTCGATTGATTCAAGAGCGCCACCGTCGACTGATTCAACAACGACACGGTGGATTGGTTGAGCAACGAAACGGTGGACTGGTTCAACAGAGAGACGGTGGATTGATCGAGCCCCAGGGCATCATTGTGGTTGAGCAGGGCGACCGTCGATTGATCGAGATCGCTCCACACGCTGACGTCTTGATTGTTGTCGACAAAATTGTAGCCGGGCAGCAGCACGTTGCTGAGAACCGGATCGCCGGGATCGACGCCGTTATCGATATCGGCCACCACCGTTCCCGTTCCCGTGGAAACTTGATGCGCTGGGTCGTTGCGAATGAGCATGAGGGATGGCTGTTCGGCATAGCTGGTCCGGACATTCGTTCCATAATAATTGACGGTGCTGTTGTCGCCATTCAACAGGGCGACCGTCGACTGATTCAACAGCGCCACGGTCGACTGGGCCAACAATCCACTGGGAGCGCCGGCGCTTTCGTAAAGGAACGTGGCAGCGTTCGGCTCCACCGAGAGAACATCCGCATCTCTCGCCACGCCGTTCCAAAAGTCATCCCATGTGTGATTGCCGTTCGGCGCTCCGCTGCCGCAGGTAACCAACAGCGAACGACCGTCACTCAGCGCCTGCAACAACTGCAGTTGATTGCGCTGCAGAAATTTATCGACGGATGAGCCGGGACCGAGGATGACGATGGCGTTCGGCGTGTTGATTTGAGCCGGCGACAGTCCTGCCATCAGGCACAGCAGGCCCGCACAAAGGAAGCTAACCAGTAAAGCGCGTTTCATAATGTTCATGACGATCCTCCCCAAAGCCGAGCAGAGACGGCCCCTCCGAATTTCTTTCATTCCTCCAGCTATGTTGCCGGATGGAACGCTTTTAGGCATTCCCCAACGGACCTGCGTCATTCGCGCTGGGGATACCGGTCAAAAAAATCTTTTTGGAATCAGCCAACAGAATTTCCATGTCGTAAGACTTTCGCGGCACCACATGGAAAATGAATTCACCCAGTTCATTGCTGTAGGTGGATTGAACCACCCGTTCGCCCTCTCGCAGAAGCACCTTAAAGGCGTTGATGCTCGAAGCCGCGCCTTCCGGCGGAATGAGCTGTCCAATGATCAAATGCTCGTTCTCCTCATTGGTCTTTTCGATCTTGAGATCGAGCTGCATCTCTCCGGCCTGATAGAGCACCTGGCGTTCCGTCAAGACGGGCTGCCGAACTCCGACCATCAACGGTTGCGCAAAGCTGTCGAACAACACCTTGGCCACCATGCTGACCAGATTGACGGTTTCCGGTTTGCGCAGACGAAACGCATTCAACACGCTCTTCACAGAAGATTCCGGCGGTTCGAACGCTTGGTCCTGCTGAAGCGCCATGGAAAGACTTCGATACCAGTTCAACGAGAGCTCACAGCTTTGGCATCCCGCTTTCAAGTGCGCCTCAAACTCCTCGCGCTCTTTTCTCACCAGGCAACCCACCACATATTGGGCGTAAACGGATTCCTTGAAGTGTTTACTGTCCATTCCCCCCCTGACTTCAATCCCGCCATTCATTTCGTTCAACCTTTATGACCAACTCCGGCTGTGATTTTCATCACTCCTGTTAAGTAGTGCGGAGAAAAAGAAAAAAAGTGCATGCCCAGCAAGATTTTTTATCGATGAGCGGCCCCTGTCCGGAAATGCGATGCCTCCAAAATCCTTGACCAAGACAGGGTGCAGACCTCGCCTTTGGCGCCACCGGTCGCGATGAATGGGCTGCCAGTCGGGAAAGATCTTCATTCTTGGGCTCATGCCGTCGTACCGGATGTTCGGGTAGCCGGGATTCGCCCGCGTTTGGCGAATCCCGGACGTCCGGCCCCGATGGATCGGGGCCGGCTGCCACATTATTTTCATACCCTTGAGGGGTCGCCATGGCGACCATGTGGGACTGCGCCGAAAACAGGAGGACAACGTTTGACACAACCCGCTGCGGCGGGTTGAATCGTTGGGGACGATTCGGGACCCAGGGTTGTCCGCCGGGTTTCGCTTGCGTCCGCCGGGTTTTTGGCGGATTGGCGGATTGGCGGACTACCCTGGGTGACGCAAAGCCTCACCGCAAGCACACAACCCCAACGGGGTTGTGAAATCATTTCTAGAATTTATTGCCGTTGTGTACCCAACGTAGCTCTCCGCCGAGGCGGAGAGCAACATTGGGCTTTGAGCCACAG
>CAZIDA010000156.1:2980-7470 GCA_964537865.1 uncultured Acidobacteriota bacterium | reverse complement strand
GTGGAGCAGTATGCCGACATGATTCAGATCGGCGCTCGCAACATGCAGAATTTTTCCTTGCTGAAGCTTGCCGGAAAATCAAAAAAGCCGGTGCTGCTGAAGCGCGGCATGTCGGCGACGCTGGATGAGTTTCTCATGGCCGCCGAATACATTATGTCGGAAGGAAACTACGAGGTGGTCCTGTGTGAGCGCGGCGTGAGAACATTTGCCGATCACACGCGAAACACTTTGGATCTGAGCGTGGTGCCGGCCGTCAAGCGCCTTTCGCATTTGCCGATCATTGTGGATCCGAGCCATGGCACCGGACGCCGCGACAAGGTCACACCGCTCTCGCGGGCGGCCGTCGCGGTCGGCGCCGACGGGTTGATCATTGAAGTTCACCCGCAGCCGGAGCTGGCTCTCTCTGATGGGCCGCAGTCTTTGTATCCCGCGCAATTCTTGAATCTCATGAAGGAAGTCCGGCAAATTGCCGCTGTCGTCAATCGCAATGTTCGCTAAGCATCCAAGCTCATGATGACCCATTTCTTGTTTTCATTTCACCGACGGCATGTCTCGTTTCTCATATCTCTTTTCTTGTGTGCCCTGCTTCTTGAAGTAACGGGATGCGGAAATCGGCAGACTCCCTCTTCGCTCCAAGTCGAAAAGCCCGCCTATGCCTACGTCTGCAACGCCGGGAGTGACTCCGTTTCCGTCCTCGATCTGAAATCGTTTCACGTCATCAAAGAAATCGCGGTTGGGAAAAAGCCTGTCACCGTCTCCGCCTGCCCCAAAACCGATTTGATTTTCACGGTGAACCGCGATTCCAATTCTGTTTCCGTTATCGACTCCAATCATCAAACCGTCATTCAAACCATTCCCGTTCGTTTTCGCCCTTCTTCCATTGCCTTTACTCCGGACGGGAAAAAGGCTTTTGTGGCGAATTTTCTTTCCGATGACGTTTCCGTGATCGATGTAGCGAAGCTTTGCGTGGAAAGCACGGTGCGTGTCGGCCTAGGTCCCATCCAAGCCCTGATGAGTCCCGATGGAAGTGAAGTGTATGTGGCTTGCAATACTTCCAGCCAGGTGGCGGTGATTCAGACCAAGAATAATAAATTGGAGGCGCTCATTGCGGCCGTCCCGCATCCCATCGCCCTCGCCGTTCTTCCGGACAACTCCAAGCTTTTCGTTTCGAGCGCTGATTCCGGACAGCTCGGCGTCATCGACGTTATGAGGCGTGCGCGAATTGCGACCCTGTTGACCGGCAAGGCGCCGGAATCGCTTTGCCTCAAGCCGGACGGAGGCGAACTTTTCGTGAGCGATTTTGACGACAACACCGTCTCCATTATCAACACGGCCGCCAATGATGTTTCGACGACGTTTTCGGTGGGAAAGAACCCGGATCAGGGGATAGCGACGCCTGACAGCTCAAGATTCTTTTTGGCGAATTTTGGATCGAATTCTGTTTTAGCCTACAACGCGGATGAGCGAACCGTCTTGGCATCCATCCCCGTTGGCG
The DNA here is from genome assembly GCA_964537865.1 of uncultured Acidobacteriota bacterium. Classification (GTDB taxonomy): domain Bacteria; phylum Acidobacteriota; class Terriglobia; order JAIQFV01; family JAIQFV01; genus CAZIDA01. The sequence goes on along the minus strand of CAZIDA010000156.1, from coordinate 5,975 downwards.
CGGGCCCTGACGCTTTAGCCTTAACCCCCGGAGGCCGATACTTGCTGGTGGCCAACTCCAGGTCCAACGACCTTTCGGTCATTGATGCCGGGTCGTTCAATGTCTTCACGGTCATTCCCGTCGGATATTCCCCGCGATCAATCGCGATTCATCAGTTTGAATGATTGGACTCTTCCCCTTCGGGGAAAGGTAGCGCGACTGCGTTCTTCCACGGCCCGGCTCTTGATTGCCGAATGAAACGATCCTGAAGATCAGATGGTTTTCTGCGCCAGCGCCACAAGCCGCAGCCTGCGTCCAGAAGGCGGACTTGGCTGCGCTACCAGGCTTAGCGAGATTTCTCGCAGCCGCGCGCACAAGTCGCAGCCTGCCTCCTACAAAGCAACTCGTCCGCGCACCTCACTCATTACTGTACTGTCCCGCTTTTTGCGGCCGGTTGGGGGACCAAGCTCACAATCAAACTCATCTCTCTAACCATGACCCCGTTCAGATAGACCTGAAGATAATAATTCCCTTCCCGCTCGAAGGTCACATTTGCGAAGATCGTGATGTTGTCCGCAAATCCGTTCGCCTCGATAACAAAGGGCGCCGCCTGCGCCTGCGCCACGATTTTGCCGCGGTCGGGGGAAAGTATTTTCACCTCGGAAGTGTATTGTCCCTGCCCGGTCCAATGATTGACCACGGCGAATTTCAGCAAGCTGGCAGGCAGCGCATAGAAATAAATGTTCCGGAAGAGTCCCATCAGGCTCAGCTTATTTCCCAATTCGACACGCACATCATCGCACAGCAGTGAATATTCCAAATGGGCATTGAGAGGTTGATTGGACATTGCGATCTCCCCAAACAAAAGGCGCTCACGCCGATAGGTCGTTTGTCGTTTCCGCCATTTCGGGTTCGAGCGCCTCATCCGGAATCGAATCAAGCCCGGATACCATGGCGCCACGAACCTTTTCCATGAGACGATCCCGATCGTCCAGAGTATAGTCGGAAACCTCGATGGGGTCATGAAAAATTACCGAGATGCGGCCCGGCTGGATTTTGAATTCCCCTTTTCGCATCATTTCGTAGCAGCCATTCACCGACATAGGGACCACCGGTACTTTCGCTCGGATGGCGGCAATGAATCCGCCTTTGCGGAAATTCCCCAGGCCGCCGGTCTTGGTACGCGTTCCTTCGGGATAAATCAGAAAAGAATCACCCGACTGAAGCTGGCGGATCGTCTGCTCGATGCTCTGGACCGCACTGTCATGGTCCTGGCGGTTGACGGCGACAAATCGCTCCATTCGGCAAGCGGAGCTCAAAAGAGGAACCTTGAAGAACTCCTTTTTTGCGATCGCTTTGACGTCGCGGGGTATCGAGAGAAATATCGCCATGGGATCAATGTTGCTGGTGTGGTTGGGCATGAAGATATAATTCCGGCCCTCCCGAATCTTCTCGCGGCCCAGGATCGTCAGATGCCCGCCCGCCAAGAACAAACCCAACCTCGCCCCCCCACGTCCCACGGAGTAAAGAAAATGGTCGGCCTTGAAGAGTTTGGTGATGGCCAGAGTAAAGGGACCCACGATCAAAATGTAAAGCGCAACACCCAACAGAGTAATGGTCGCTCGAATCATGAGAGTCGGAAAGCCTCCTCGGACAGATCGAATCTACGATCGCCGGGTCAATGCTCCTTCGATTGACCCGTCAGTATGCCTTCACGAATTTCGAGTTGCAGCAGCAACGGCGACGGCAACTGGATGATGGAATAGAGCGGTTTTACCGTCGTTCCCGGCTGCACTGTTTTCTCCAACTCCACGGCGCCGCGTCGCACTTTCATCTTCAAAGGAACCGCCGGATCCCAATGGGTGAACGAAACCAGGACGGCTCGTGTGACGGGTTTGCCGTCGATCTCTAAAATCTGATCACCGTTCTTCAGTCCCGCGCTATCTCCGGCCCCTCCCGCCACGATGGCGTCGATCGTGGGTGGAACATCCAAACCTCGCGTTATCCCAAAGCCCCAATCCGCCGCTTGGAGCGACTCCACTTTCAGTTTCCATCCGGCGGCCTTCAAAAAAGAATCATAATCGACCTCGTCCACCCCGGAAACATATTTCGAAAAGAAACCGGTCAGCGGGATATGAGCGACCGCCGTAATCGCGTCCGGAATTCCACGCCGATCATCAAAAACGAGCCCCCGCTTGGCGTAGCGCAGGTTGAGGAAGCGCAGCACGTCGTCGAGTGATTTCCGGTTATGAGTGGCTTCACGAATTTTCAGATCGAGGAGCAGGCCGAGAATCTCTCCCTTTTCGTAATAGGAAACGGAGTTCTCCGGCCTTCGATAGAAGGGATATTTCTCAAGCCAAGCGTCGAGGCTGGACTGCTCGGCGCTTTGAAACAAATGCGCCGGACGCTGCTCGATATCCTGAATCGTGCGCGCGAGCGACGCCAAAAAAGCATTGGGCGTCTCCAAACCCGCACGCACCAGCGTGTAGCCTCCGTAAAGACTCGTGACGCCTTCGCTGAACCAAAGGTCGCGCGTGTAATTCTCGCGCGTATAATCGATGGGCTCCAGACCGGAAGGGCGAATTCGCTTGACGTTCCACACGTGGAAGAATTCGTGGGCGCTCACGGCCAGCACGCCGTCCAAGCTCGCGGAGACATTGTCGGCGCTGACATTGATGGCCGTTGAGTCAGCGTGTTCCATTCCTCCACCGGTGCGCCCGCGCGGAAAATGGTAGAAGAAGGTGTAGTGCTTAAAGGGAACGTCGCGCATCAAGTCCATTTCCGTGACGACGATCCGCTTCAGCTTGGCGATGAAATCCTGTTCGTCGAAATTCGCGCTGTTGCCGTCGATGACCACTGAGAAGTCGACGCCTTTCGCCGTGAAATGCAGCAACTGAAAGGATCCCGCCTCCATCGGGGAATCGGCGAAATCGTCATAACTGCGGGCGTCGTAAACATGAGGCGCCGTGGCGGCGTTCAGCGCCGTGGCAATGCGCCAATCGCTTGGAATGATGAG
>CAZIDA010000156.1:0-2880 GCA_964537865.1 uncultured Acidobacteriota bacterium | reverse complement strand
GCGCCGTGGCGGCGTTCAGCGCCGTGGCAATGCGCCAATCGCTTGGAATGATGAGTTGAACTTCAATCGGCCATTTCTTTTTTCCGACCACGTACATGAAGATGTAAGCCGGGTTGATGAAGGCGTGATGCGAGTTCACCTGCGAATCGAAGGGGCCGTCGACATTGGCGTACACATCATATTCCAAACTCACCTCGGACGCGCCTTCGGTCGTGACGCGCCAGGTTTCCTTGTCTTCCTTTTCCACCGGAAGTTTCTTGTGCTGTGGATTGAAGGCCTGCGCCCATCGAACGCGTTGCGCAAAATCACGAATCTGATAGAGCGCGTTCCAAGCAGGCATTTGAAAATCCAGGGTCCGAGCGCCATTCGTTGACACCTGCATGCGAACGTGAAAAGTATGGTCGTTCCCGTGGGTCGCATCGCAAGTGTAATGAACGGACTCCGCCGCGAACACGGAGCCGGTCGCCGCCCCGAGAAGCCAGACTGCGGCTAAGAGTGCGACGATGCATCGACGCCAGTCTTTCCGCCGCCTCATGCCTTCACGGCCTCCTTCTTCAAAGCCTCCAAAAACTTTTCGTGAATGCCGTCGAATCCGCCGTTTGAAAAGATCGCAACCACGTCCCCGGTGAGAAGCCTCGGAGCGCAACGGCTGACGATTTCGTTCGCCGTCGCCATGAAGCGGGCGGATTTGCCGCGATCCGCCAGAGACGCGGCCACCTGTTGCGGGGAGAGTCGTTGTGCCTCGGGAATTTTTCCGGGGGCGTAGACATCGGCCACGATCACCTCGTCCGCCGCCATCAGCGCATTCGCGAGATCGCCCGCCACGATGGCGCGTCTCATGGTCGCCGAGCGCGGCTCCACAATCGCCCACAAGCGCGATCCGGGGAATTGGGAGCGAATCCCTTCCAGAGTTCTTTGGATGGCCGTGGGATGATGAGCAAAGTCATCGATCACGGTAATGCCGTTCACTGTTCCACGAACTTCCATGCGCCGCCGAACACTTTTGAAAGAGAGTAGGGCGCTGCCGATTGCGTCCGCGTCGATTCCTTCTTGAGCGGCCATGGCGATTGCGCCCACAGCGTTGCTGACATTGAATTCTCCGAACAACGGCAGTGTGAATCGGCCAAAAGTCATCTCGCCCTGGCACACCGTGAACGACGTTCCCTCATGGCTCGCGGCGATATCATCAGCGAAGAACGCGCCGTCGCACGACCGATGCGGCTGCTCGCTCTTGGAATTACTGGTGATTCCAAAGGGAACAACCTTGCAGAATGCTGCCGGCGTCATCTCTGAAACAACCGCATCGTTGGCGTTGGCGATCAGGTGACCGTTCCCGGGGATGATGTTGATCAACCGCCGGAACGAGAGCTTCACTGCTTCAAGATCGGCGTAAATGTCAGCGTGGTCGAATTCAATGTTGTTGATCAAGACGGAGTGCGGAAGATAGTGAAGAAACTTGGGCCCCTTGTCGAAGAATGCCGTGTCGTATTCGTCGCCCTCAATGATGAAATGAGCGCCTTCGCTCAACTGGAAACTGTGGGCGAAATTCTGCGCCATGCCTCCAATAAGAAAACTCGGCTTCAAACCGGCGCATTCGAAGATCCACGCCAGCATGGAAGTGGTGGTGGTCTTTCCATGTGTGCCGCTGACAACGACCGACTTCTTTCCCCGGAGAAAGCATTCACGGATCACTTCCGGCATGGAAGCGTACCGAATGGAGTCATTCAAAACCCGTTCCACCTCGGGATTGCCCCGGGAGAGAGCATTGCCAATGACCACCAACTCCGGACGCCAATCCAAATTGCAATCGCTGTACCCCGAATAGACCTCGATCCCCAACCGCTCCAACTCCGTCGACATGGGGGGATAAACGTTCTGATCGGAACCTCGAACCTCATAGCCGCGCTCCTTCAACATTCCCGCAAGCGAAGCCATAGCCGTACCACATATCCCGATCAAATGAATGCGATGAAAACTCGCAAAAGAATCCATTCTCAGTTAGTCAAAGCCTTTCTCTTAGGTAGGACAGGCACTCTAGCCTGTCCTTTCCGGTGGGACAGGCGCCCCTGCCTGTCCCTAATTCTTAGACAAAAATCTTCCACACCCCGGATCTCGCGCCGCCGATATGCCTCGCAAATTCTTATGCAGCCCACCAACCGACATAACATCCATCATTCAATGCAACCGGTCGCGAACACAACGCTCCATCCACAAGGCCGGAGATTTCGTCGCCTCCAGTCGGCAGCGCGCTCCGATCGGGAGCGTCACAAACGGATTCCGAGTATGGCCGGAACTCACTCCCCAAATCACCGGCACTTTGAGATCACGAGAGTATTGCTCAACAACCTGGCGCGCTGTCCATTCGGGATGCTTGGCGTCGCAGCAGTTCAGCATGTCGCCCCAAATCATCGCGCGCACTTTGCGAAGTTTTCCGGCGTCGATGAGTTGTTTGAGCATCCGGTCGATTCGATAAGGCGCCTCGTTGACGTCCTCCACGAAAAGAACGGCATTATCGGCGTCGAATTCGTACGGAGTTCCCAGCGATGCGACCAGAAGGCTCAAGCAGCCTCCCACCAATTTCCCTTCGACGACGCCTCGCCGAATAACATCCGATGATTCCAGTGGAACGTTCCACCATTGGCTTTCCTTGGGGCTCGCGTTTTCCATCAGGGCCGACCGGAAAGATGATTCATCAACGCCTTCGACGCCCTTACGAAAACCGGTGGCCACCATCGGCCCGTGGAATGTGATGAGGCCGGTTCGCCGGTGAACATAATTCAGGAGAACCGTCAGATCGCTCGCCCCCATGATAATCTTCGGCGACCTTTTGAGGGCAGCGTAGTCGAGATGGGAAAGAAGATGAACCGCGCCGTATCCGCC
>CAZIDA010000155.1:0-7498 GCA_964537865.1 uncultured Acidobacteriota bacterium | reverse complement strand
TAGCCCCACCCGCGCGGGTGGGGCTAAAGATTTACCGCCCTATCGGGCTGGCATTATCGAAACCCTGAAATGTTCCCATTCCCATGAATGGTTGCCGCGGCGACCATGAGAGACGACCCCGAAAATAGCCGCCGTGGATGTTTGGGTAGCCGGGATTCGCCCGGCCTCGCTTGCGTCGCCCGGTGTTTTGGGGGATTGGCGAATCCCGGACCTCGCGGCGATTGAGATTCCTGCGATGTCCGGGATGCTTCTCCGCCGCAGGCGGAAAAGCATCCCGGCCACCAGAGTCGCTCTGAGCCACCAGCTTCAAACATCCTCCTCATCAAGGATACAACACTCATAAGGATGCGATGTTCCCTGGCAGCGGTTACGGCGGCATGACAAAAGGATGAAATTTTGAGTTCCCGAACCGGCGCCGCCGAGGTGACTCCGGCGAGGCGGTAGGGCTTATTTTTTCGGTAAATCGAGCAAAAGAGAATTGCCGATTGAGTGAAGAATGGGATAGACTTCGGCGACATCGCGCGAATCGCCATGAACGTGTGGGACGCGCTATCTCAAGGAGCGGACTGAGAGGGGCGCCGGATGATTTTTTTTACGGAACTGGAGCATCTCGCGGCTTATGACGCCAAAGGGGAATTTCTCGGACGCTTGGTCGATCTGGGCATCGATCCCAATCAACATCCTTTGCAGGTAGCGGCGTTCTTCATTCGAACACCTCAAAAAGAAATTCTCTGCATCACGCACGAGCAGATTCAATCGATCTCCGTGCGAGCCGTTCAAACCAGCGTGGGCGCCGGAGACGTGCAATGTTATCCCGCCGACACGCCGCTGATCAGCATCAAGAAAGACGTGCTCGATCAGCAGATCATCGACGTCAACAATCAGAAAGTGGTGCGCGTCAACGACGTGGACTTCGACATCCGGCCCAACGAGCGCCATACCATTTTGCGCATCATGGCGGTCAACGTGGGTTGGGGCGCGGCCATTCGCCGCTTGCTGCAAGGGGCCTTCGCCAAGCACACCATCCGGCTGATCACCGGGATTCTTCCTTCCAAAGTTATTCCTTGGGAATTCGTGAACCTGATTGAAGCCGATCCGGCGCGTCGCCTGCGGCTGCGGATTTCCTACAATCGTCTCGCCAAATTGCATCCCGCCGATCTCGCCGACATCCTGGAGGAATTGAGCCGGGACGAACAGAAGTCGGTGATCGAATCGTTGGACGATGAGACCGCCGCGCAAGCGGTTTCCGAGATTTCGACGGAGATGCAGGTGGCCTTACTCGAGAGCATCACCACCGATCGCGCCGCCGACATCGTGGAAGAGATGCCGCCGGACGAAGCGGCCGACGTGCTGCAGGGAATGCCGCCCGAAACCGCCGCCGAAGTGCTTTCCAAGATGGAGACGGAAGACGCCAACGAAGTGCGCGATTTGTTGGGCTTCGAAGAAAACACCGCGGGCGGATTGATGACCACGGAATTCATTGTCGTGGGCGACACCGTGAACGTGGCCGACGTGATTGCGGCGCTGAAATCGTTTGAAGGGCCGCTGGAGTTCGTGCATTTCATTTATCTGATCAACGAGGAAAGTGTTTTGACGGGGACCGTGTCGTTGGCCCGGATTCTGCTTGCGGATTCGAGCACGCCCTTGAAGAGTCTTTCCACGGAGCCGTTGATTTCCGTTCCCACTCACGCCGATGAGAAGACGGTGATCAATTCTTTTCACAAGTACAATCTGCTGAGCCTGCCGGTGGTGGATGACTACGGTCGGCTGTTGGGCGTGGTGACCGCCGACGACGTGTTGGAGTTGGTGGTGGCGCGCAAATAGAAACTCCCGAGTTGGAAACGCGATGCGGTCCTTTCGATATCGGCGCTGGCGCCTCAACTTCTTAATCTTCCTGGCGGTCTTGGGTCCCGGCATTATCACGGCCAACGTCGACAACGACGCCGGCGGCATTTACACCTACTCCGTGGCCGGCGCGCATTTCGGCTATGCCCTCCTGTGGACGCTCATTCCCATCACCGTGGCGTTGGTCGTGGTTCAAGAGATGGTGGCGCGCATGGGCGTGGTCACCGGCAAGGGCTTGGCCGATTTGATCCGCGAAGAATACGGATTCCGCGCCACGTTCTTGCTGATGGTGTGCCTGCTGGTCGCCGATTTGGGAAATACCATCTCGGAATTTGCGGGTCTGGCGTCGGGGATGTTGGTGTTCAACGTCAGCCGCTACATTGCGGTTCCGCTGGGCGCGCTGTTGGTGTGGGCGTTGGTGGTGAAGGGGACTTATCGGCTCGTCGAAAAAGTTTTTCTGACGGCGTGTGTGTTTTACGTCGCTTACCTGATCTCCGGATTTCTGGCGCATCCCAATTGGAAAGTCGTTGTCCTCAATACCGTCAAGCCGACTCTGCACTTTGACGCCGGCTACATTTACATGATCATCGGTTTGGTGGGCACCACGATTGCCCCGTGGATGCAGTTCTATCTGCAATCGGCGGTGGTGGAGAAAGGCGTCAAGCTGAAGAATTACATGCAGTCGCGCTGGGACGTGATTATCGGATGCATCATCACGGACGTGGTGGCGCTGTTCATTATTGTAGCGTGCGCGGCGACGATATACGTCAGCGGTCATCGCCAGATCAACGATGCCGCCGACGCCGCCATCGCCTTGGCGCCGCTGGCCGGAAAGTTTGCGAGCGCCTTGTTTGCCTTCGGACTCTGTAACGCCTCGCTCTTCTCCGCGTGCATCCTGCCGCTGGCCACCGCCTATTACGTGTGCGAAGGATTGGGTTTGGAGTCCGGCATCAACAAACGCCTTCACGAAGCTCCGACTTTCTATTCTCTGTATACGGGTTTGATTTTTCTCGGCGCGCTGGCGGTTTTGATTCTGAGCGAGCAGAAGCAAGTCCCCATCATTCTGCTGTCGCAGGTGATTAACGGCATCATGCTGCCGTTCGTTTTGATCTTTATGCTGCGCCTGTGCAACCGAAAAGATTTGATGGGGAAGCATTGCAATACCCGCACCTTCAATGTGATTGCTTGGATCACCTGCGTTGTGATGATCGTCCTGACTTTGCTCTTGGTCGTGAGCGCGTTCTTTCCGGGATATATTCCCACCTGAAAACCGATCTGGAACGCGGAAGAACAGGCTCACCCGCGATGTGATGAAATAAAGGCCTCCTCCCGTGACGCTCATCACACCACCCTGAAGGCATCCGCCGTAGCCTCCTGTTTGGCCCGGCGGCCATTTCTTCACGATTGAAATGTTGTGAATCCGAAACTTATTCCTTCGTCACAGAGGAAACTTGTGTGCCTTCTCAGGAAGAAGGCCTGTCTTTGAAGACGCGCCTTCGGCCGTGAAGCAAAGATCGAGGATTCGAGTCCTTCCCGCGGTGGAATGCACACAGCGGGCTCCTTTTGTTCGTCCACGTAGCGCGTTGCCGAGGTCTCCGAAATCGCATGACTGAGAAAAAACGACACCGTTGGTTCCGCAACATCTTCTCTCGCTCCTCCAAAGAGAACGCGAAGTCGCCGGCGTTCAAAGAAAATCGGCGCGTGGTGCGTTCCTATTTGGAAGCGCCACTGCAATTCACGCTCGGTTCGGAGACCGTCAACGCCACGACATTCGACATCAGCGAGCAGGGATTGTATGTCCGCACGACTCGCCTGCCGAAAGTGGGAATGCCGGTGAAAGCGGAGTTCACACTTCCCGGGGAGCGAAAGGTCGTTTGCAGTTTGAAAGTGGTTTGGGTGAACGATTACAGCTCCACGGCGCTCGTTATCAATGGCCTCCGGGATTCGGCGCCTCGTTTGAGAATCTCTCGGAATCGGACCGAATCGCCATTGTGGAGGCCATCGAAAGGAAATTGATCTGACGCCGTGGCGCGAGGGCCGGCGCCCATTTCATCGGCTTTCCGGAATATTTTTGGCGTGCCTGTGACGAGCGTCACAAATTTATTTTTGGCCCATGATACGTTGAGGCGTTCGATGGCGAGGACACGTCATGGAATCGAATCTTCAACACCTTTTGCCTGAACCGAATGTTTCAATTTTGGACCGGCGGAAAGAGTACCGGTTGAACATTCGTGTGCCGGTCACCATCGCGGGAGTTCATCCACAGACCCTTGAGGATTTCAAGGTGGAAACTTCCACGCAGAACGTCTCCCGTTACGGCGCCTGTTTCGAGATGGATCGCGGATTGGCGCGCGTGGGTTCGCTGATGGATCTCGCCATGGGCAACCGATTCGAGGCCAAGTGTCGCGTCATTTGGATGAAAGAAACGGACGACGGCAGGGATACATTGGGTGTTGAGTTCGTCTCGGTAACGGGTCAATGGGTCTTATACAACTGACCCCATCGGTTTCACTCCCCTTTGTTTGCAGGCGACGAAGCCGCTCCTCTTCGTCGCTTTTTTTGTGTTTGGCCTAAAGGAAATGCCGATGGTTTTGATCGGAGAGATTCCGTAATCCGCCGCTTCATGGCTCCATCCTGATTGATTTCAACCGATTGAAGGCGCACGCTGGGTGTGATAAGCTTCTCGCAAAGAAGGGAGTTGTAGCGAGAAACGAAGTCGAGGCGAAAGTCGTAGACGCTCCGCTCCAACAGTTGTGAAGAGGCGGCTTCTTTTCTTGCTCGGCTTTTAAAAGAATCCGGGGGTAGCGTCCGTTGCGCCATCATTCCTCGCGCGCCAGTGTCAGACAGAACTCAATATTGATTTTTTGATTCATAGCGGAATTTCGAAGAACCAGTTTCCTCGACCCTTGGCGTGAAGACTTTTAATTCGATCGGTTGGATCATCAAAACGTTTTCTTCATGAAGAGGACGAGAGGATGCTTTGAGACGGTGGGTTGCGTTCCCGGCGGGCTAAGCCAATCCGCTGAAGTTAGGTTTCCTTTCGTGGAGGAGGCGGTGATCTCTATGAGTTCTCATGGGCACAACTCGCGAGTCAAAGAAGGACGAGCGCAGCGGCTTCGCATGAAGTGGCAAGCCCGCTTCTTCCTGCTTTTCATCCTGATTGTCGCCATTGTGGCTCTGGGCGGTTGTCGCAAACGAGCGGAAAAGACTCGCCCGCGATCATCCGAGAACACTCCCGCCGATGCCCTTGTCCTTCCAGTTCAAGGCCAACCCGGTGGACGCATTGTGTTCGGCCTCACCGCGGAACCGAAATCGTTCAACTGGGTGTTGGCGAATGACGGCGCGTCGCGGCAAGTGACTTATCAACTCCTGGGCGACTTGATTCACGTGAATCGATGGACGCAACAAACGGAGCCGGCGCTGGCAAAGTCCTGGGAAGTTTCACCGGATGGTCTGATCTACACGATGCATCTGCGGCAGGGCGTTCGTTTTTCCGACGGGCAACCGTTTACCGCGGACGACGTGGTCTTCACTTTTCAGGTGTACATGGATCCCAAGATCAATTCGACGCAGCGGGCGTTGTTGACGATCAACGGGCGGCCTCTCCAAGTGCGGAAGTTGGACGACTACACGGTGCGATTCACGTTTCCCCAAGCGCACGGCCCGGCGGCGCGGACCTTTGACGAAATCGGCATTTTGCCGCGTCATCTGCTCGAAGCCCCTTATCGCGAGGGACGCTTCGAAAAAGTGTGGACGCTGGCCGACGATCCGAAAACCATCGCCGGGCTGGGACCGTTTCGGCTGCAAAAGGTGGTCCCCGGACAGCGCCTCATTCTCGAACGCAATCCTTATTATTGGAAAGTGGACAGCCGGAGGACGCAGTTGCCCTACGCGGACGAGTTGGTCTTCGAGATTCTTCCCGACCAAAACGCCGCGACGCTTCGCATGATGAGCGGCGACATCGACCTGCTCGACAAAATTCTTCCCGACGATTACGAGTTTTTGAAAAAGTCGGAGGCTTCCAAGAGATACACGGTGCGCGACGCCGGACCCAGCCTGGAATATCTCTTCCTGCTGTTGAATCAGAATAGCGGTCCCCGTTCGGCCGGACAAAAATCCTTGAGCGCGGAGAAGCTGCGCTGGTTTTCGAACGTGAATTTTCGGCGCGCGCTCGCTTATGCCATCGATCGGCCTGCCATCGTCAACCTGGTTTATCACGGCGCGGCGCACGAAATCTTTGCCCAAACCAGCCCCGGCAATCGCTTTTGGTACAATCCGCAAGTCACTCGCTATGATTTGAACCTCTCTCGCGCCAAAGAATGGTTGAGCCAAGCGGGCTTCCATTTCCGCTCCCGTGACGGCGCTTTGATTTCGCCGTCGGGCGCGCGCGTGGCTTTTACGTTGACCACCAATGCCGACAGCGTGGAGCGCGGCCGCGTGGCCGGCTTGATTCAAGCGGATCTTTCCAAATTGGGAATCGCGGTGAATCTGCAGTCCATCGAGTTCAACGCGCTGGTGGGGAAACTGCTTCAGTCCTTCGATTACGACGCGGCGTTGATGGCGCTGGGCGGCGGGGATTCCGATCCCGGCGGAGAAATGAACGTTTGGCTTTCCAGCGGCTCGCTGCATTTGTGGCATCTGGGCGAGAAAAAACCGGCCACGCCGTGGGAAGCTCGCATCGACCAGTTGATGACGGCGCAGATGACCACCACGGATCAGGCCGCTCGAAAGCGCGCCTACGATGAAGTTCAGAAGATTGTCTCCGACGAATTGCCGATCATCCCTTTGGTGAGCCGCGATGTGTTGGTGGCGGCTCAGAATCGGATTCTGAACTTGCAGCCCGCGGTCATGGCGCCGTACGCCTTATGGAACTCCGAGACGCTTTATCGAAAGCCTTAAGGACCCAGGATCAGTCAAGCGTGATTTCCGATCAGGCGTTGGTGCAGGCTTGTCTGAGCGGCGATGAACAGGCGTGGAGTATCCTGATAGAAAGATACAAACGGCTCATCTATTCCATCCCCGTCAAGCAACGACTTCAACCCTGCGATGCAGCGGACATTTTTCAATCGGTCTGTCTCGAATTGGTGGAGAGCCTTCCCAACTTGCGGGATACCTCCAAGTTGAAATCGTGGCTGATCACCATAACGTTGCGAAAATGTTTTCATTGGTGTCAAGAGCGCCGGCGAAACGTCGCCCTCGCTTCGGAGAAGGAAGCGGAGGCGGCGCCGGACGACAGCGCCGATTTCGCGCGCTTCACGCTGGAGGTGGAGCGCGAGCAAGCCATTCGCGACGCCTTCGAAAAACTGCCGCCCCGCTGCGCCGTCCTGTTGCGACATCTTTTTTTTGAGGAACAGAAGTTGCCTTATTCCCGGATTGCAGAGAGAATCGGTGTCTCCGCCAACACCGTGGGCTCGACCCGCGAGCGTTGTTTGGAACGGCTGCGGGTGATCCTCGCCGAGATGGGAGTCGCCCTGGATTGATTCCGAGAGAAGTTCCTTCCGGGGCGTTTGTGGAAGCGGATCCGGTTGTCTTTGTCAGAACTTCATGAGCCAAGAGTGGATTGAAAAAATCGCCCATTCCAAGTCGCCCGCCGAGCTCGAAACGCTGATCCAGTCGCTGCCGGCTTCACCGGATCTCTCCCTCGTCGAAGAGC
>CAZIDA010000154.1:0-7535 GCA_964537865.1 uncultured Acidobacteriota bacterium | reverse complement strand
ATGTGGCCTTGCGCCACCGCGGGCAAGGCCACATCGGTTGAAAGAACTTCGGTGATGCGCTCCGCCCATCCGAGTCGACGCAGACCGGCAGCGGCCAGCAAGATGGCGTCGTACCGTCCTTCGTCGAGCTTGCGCAGGCGAGTGTTGAGATTGCCGCGAAGGTTGAGGATTTCAAAGTCCGGGCGGCGATGACGCAGTGTCGCCTGGCGTCGCAAGCTGCTCGTTCCAACGCGCGCGCCCGCCGGAAGCTCGTCGAGTTTCTTTCCGTCACGACTGATCAAGGCGTCACGGACATCCTCGCGTTCACACACCGCCGCGATCGTGAGACCCGGCGGAATCTGCGTGGGCACGTCCTTCATGCTGTGCACGGCCACGTCGACTTCTTCCGAAAGCAAAGCGTCTTCAATCTCCTTGATGAAAACTCCCTTGCCGCTCAGTTGCGCCACCGGCGCGTTGACGTCTCGATCCCCCTCCGTTTTGATGGTCTTCAATTCCACCTCGAGTCCGGGGAAAAGGCGCCGCAAGGAATCGCGGACGAAGTGCACTTGCCATAAAGCCAGTTGGCTTCCTCGTGTGCCGATGATGATTCTCTTTACCATTCATCCTTGTCCAAATCGAAAAGATAGCGCAGCGCATGCGCGTGATCGCGGCGTTCCGACTCGTCGGTGTTTTGTTTCAGCCGGATGGTGGGCTCGTGCAAAATCTTGTTGACGATGGATTGAGTGAGGGCGTCGATGATGTTGCGGGAGCGATCGTCGATAGGGCCGAGCTTGCGAAGATGCGCCTCCAATTCCACCGTGCGAATCTGCTCGATTTTTTTGCGCAGGCTGGTTACGGTCGGAACCGCCGCGAGTCCCTGGTACCATCGCATGAAAAGCCGCACTTCCTCTTCCACGATCTTCTCGGCTTTGGGAATGTCCTTCTCGCGTTCCGCGCGGTTGCTGTCGACGATGGATTTCAGATCGTCCAGGTTGTACAGGTAGACGTTGTAAATCTCCTGAACTTTCGGGTCGATGTCCCGCGGCAGCGCGATGTCGATGAAGAAGATGGGCCGATGCTTGCGGGCCGACATCAGCCGTTCGAGATGCGGTTTCGTGATGACAAAGTCCGGGGAACTCGTGGAGCTGATGACGATGTCCGGCGGGATCAGAGCGTCGTCCAACCGCTCCCAAGCGACGGCGGCGCCTTTGAATTTGGCGGCCAGCTCTTCCGCGCGGGCCAACGAACGATTCGCGACCACAAAATTCTTGACGCCATGCAGAGCGAGCGATTCCACCGTCAACTCGCTCATCTCTCCCGCGCCCAGCACCAGCACAGCGCGTCCTTCCAGCTTGCCGAAAATTTTGGCGGCCGTCTCCACGGCCACGGAGCTGAGCGACACCGGACGGCTGCCGATCTCCGTCTCCGAGCGAACCCGCTTCCCCACTTCCACCGCTTTTTGAAAAAGGCGGTTGATGATCGGTCCGGTGCTCTTGTTCTCCAGCGCCAAGACGAACGCGTTGCGCACTTGGCCCAGAATGTGGGGCTCGCCCACGACTTGCGAATCCAAGCTGGAAGCGACTTTGAAAAGATGCCCCACGGCTTCGGCTTCCGCGCGCTCATAGAAACAGCCGTTTAAGTCCTTCGCCGGGACGCCATGAAACTGGCAAATGAAATCGCGAAGCGCACCAGCGCCCGACAAATCGGTCTCGAGGATTCCATAAATCTCGCTGCGATTGCAGGTGGAGAGAATGACTTCCTCGCGCATCAGCGCGCGGGACGAAATTTCTCCCAGGGCTTGACGGCTTTGCTCGTCGGAAAATGCTACACGCTCGCGAATCTCTACAGGAGCGGTGCTGTGATTGAGTCCTAAAAGAAAAATCTGCATTCGAGTTCAGTAAAACTTGTGGAACGACGAGAAGAAAAGATTCACTATGCTGTAGCTGAAAATAATGATCAGAAATCCGCACACCGAGATGATGGCGGACCGCTTCCCTTTCCAGTTTCCTTTCTTCTCTAAATAAAGATATCCGGCATAAACCAGCAGCGTCAGGAACGACCAAACCAACTTCGGATCCAGGCCGCGAAGCATGTGCAATTTATGCGCCCAGATCAATCCCAGAACGATCCCCACCGAAAGGACCGGAACGCCGATGGCCACGGAAGTGCGGTTCATCCGCTCCAACAACTCCAGCGAAGGCAAGCGCGAGAAGAGAAGCCCCGGACGGCGGATGCGGATCTGCCGGTGCTGCAGCAAATAAAGCGTCGAGAGAATGAACGACACGGTGAAGGCGGAGTACGCAAAAATGTTGGAGGTCACGTGGTAAGCGAACAGAGCCCCGCGCAAATCGACTTGCGGCGTGTACGTTTCCGGCCGATTCAGTAAAGTGGCCAGCACCATCAGAATAATGGGAATGGGAAGAAGAAACGCTCCCACGGACTTTTGGCCATGACGAATTTCGAGCGCCAAATAAATGATGGACACCATCCAAGCAAACAACGAAAGCGATCCGTAAAGATCGTTGTAGGGAACCGTTCGAAAGTGGTGGGAGCGCTCCAACATGGCGAAGAAATGAATGGCCATGCTCAAGATCAGCATTCGAGAAGCCAGCTGGGAATAGGTTGGTCTTCGGTCCACGAGGTTCAATCCGTAAATGACCTCGGTGATCAAATAAGACAGAACGGCGAGCCAGCTAAGTAGGATGTACATGAAACGAATTCCTGTTCCTCGAAAGATGTTGTCGATGAAATTTTATCCGGGCGGAATGACGCTGCCTTCGATCTTTGAAGGGCGGCTCGAAACAAACCTTTCTTCTCAAAGGGAAGCGGTCGCACGCGGGATTGTCACTCACCTCAGCCAAACAGAACGGCCCGGGGCCGCAGCCAAATGGGGCTCATGCTTTCACCATTGCGACCTCAAATTTCTTACCGGAAAAACACAATTTTGCAAACTTGCCGCCCAGAACGACCACCGTCGTCGCTGACGCGCATGTCCTCTACGTCAGCCAAAAAGTATAACAAAAGCGCTGAGTTCTAACAAACGTGTTTGCGGAAAGGCGGTGATGAAGCGGACGGAGGAAGGCGAAAACGGACTTTGCCGAATGCGCGTTCGAGGCAGCATTCAAGCCTTGTGGAGCGAGTTGGGTTGACCTCCAATTGCCTTGACAGGTGGGCCGGCCCACACTATAGTGGGGGTTTTGCAAGAACGCCGGAATTCATTTAGGAGCAGGCCTGATGCCCAAGAGAACATTCCAACCCAATCGCAGAAGGCGTGCCAAGACGCACGGATTTCGTGAGCGGATGTCGACCCGGTCCGGACGCTTGGTCTTGAAACGCCGCCGCGCCAAAGGGCGGAAACGGTTGATTCCATAAGCTGAGGATGGGGTATGAGTGAGACCCGCCGCTTCCGACTGCTGAAACGCTTTCGGTTGACCCGAGGAAGCGAGTATCAGCGGGTTTACAAGCAAGGACGCCGGGCGCGAAGCGCGCATTTCACGGTTTTTTTCAGCGCCAATCAGCTTCCCTTTAGCCGCTTTGGTCTGACGGTCTCAAGAAAGATCGGGACGGCGGTCTGCCGCAATCGAGTCAAACGAATTTTCCGCGAGGCCTTGAGATTTCACGGGGAGGAAGCGCTGCCGGGTTTTGATTTTGTGTTTAATCCCCATCCGTCGGCATCGACCCTGAAGACCCCGGACCTGGCCAAGGATGTCGCGGAATTGTTTAGTCATTTGAAGGTGAAGTATGGCGCGTCGACTGGTGCTGCACGGGATTAGTTTCTATCGGCGGTTTGTCTCTCCGATGCTTCTGCCCTCATGCCGGTTCGTCCCCTCCTGCTCTCAGTATGCCTATGAGGCGATCGAAAAATATGGGGTGTTGAAAGGCACTTGGCTCTCGCTCAAACGATTGTCGCGATGCCACCCCTTTGTGGAAGGCGGCTTTGACCCATTGCAGTAGATTTCCCGACATTTGAGGATTATGGAAAAGAGATTTCTTCTTGCGTTCGTGCTTTCACTGCTCGTGTTGGTCCTCTCTCAGATGTGGTTTGAGAAGAAACTCAAGCCGCCGGTGACGAAGAGTGCGGCTCCGGCTGCGGCCACAAATGCGAGCCCCGAAAAAGAGACGGGTACGCCTGCTCCTGCGGCGAGTCCTGCTTTGCAGGCGCCTCCAGTGCCGGCGCCCCAACAGACCATCCAATCGCAAAACGAGCACGAAGTCGTCTTGGAAAACGCGCTCGTGAAGATCACGCTCACCAACAAAGGCGCGGGAGTCAAGAGTTGGGTTTTGAGGAAGTACAAAGACTCCAACCGCGAGACACTCGATTTGGTGAAGGGGATCGATCCCGCCAAGGAGCCGCTTCCGCTTTACATGTCGATTCCGACCGATGAGAGCTTGGCCAGTCAGATCAACTCCGCGCTCTTCAAAGTTTCCGAGAAGGACTTGGAAGATCAAGGCCGGCAGGCGGTCTTCCAGTATTCGGAGAACGGAGTGAGCGTGGAGAAGACGCTCACGCTCCTGCCCAACTCTTATTTGACGAACTTGACCGTTCAGGTGAAAAAGAACGGCGCCGATGTTTCTTTCCTGGCGGCGTGGCCGGCGCTGTTTGGCGACAACGTTTTGAACCTTCACAGCGATTCCCGGGATGTGGTGACCGCCAGCGAATCGAAGCTCAACCGAACCGCGTTCCTGAAGGTGAAGAACGTGGAGGACTTTCAGGGTGCCTATCGATTTGCCGGAGTGGAGGACACCTACTTCGCGGCGATGTTCCTTTCCACGAATCTGATCCCACGAGTTCAAGTGAAGAGCACGAACGCCTGGGTGGCGATCCCGCCGCTCCCGGTGCAGCTCTATGTGGGACCGAAAGAGATTGATACGCTGAAACGCGTTGATCCACAGCTTGGGCCGCTCATCGATTTCGGTTGGCGGGGGATCGCGATGATTGGAAAGCCCATGTTCTTTGCCCTGAAGTGGATTTACGGCTTTTGTAGGAATTATGGCCTGGCGGTGATTCTGCTAACCCTGATCATCAATATGGCGCTCTTCCCGCTTCGCTGGAAGAGCATGGTTTCCGCTCAAAGGATGCAGAAGATCCAGCCGAAGATCAAGGCCATTCAGGAAAGGTACAAGAAGTATAAGGTCAACGATCCCAAGCGTCAGGAAATGAATCAAGAGATGATGGCCTTGTACAAAGAGCACGGAGTCAACCCGCTGGGTGGTTGTCTCCCACTTCTACTACAAATGCCGATTTTGTGGGCTTTTTATGATGTGTTGAGGGCCGCCATTGAATTGCGTCAAGTCTCCTTTCTTTGGATACCGGATCTCTCCCAGTACGACAAGACCTATCTTCTGGTCATCATCATGGTGGTCACGCAATTCATCATGCAGAAAATGACGCCGGCGCCTTCCGCGGATCCGACGCAGGCGAAGATGTTCATGCTGATGCCCTTGATTTTCGGCTTCATGTTTGCGAAAGTCGCGAGCGGTTTGGTGTTATACTGGCTCACAGGAAACGTCGTCGGAATCATCCAGCAATTTTTCTTGAATAAGTTTGGTATGACGGCCGGACCTCCCGGAAAGGACAAAGTCGCCAAAGGAAAGCTGTCAACAACATGACCAACTCAACCATGGCTGAGGAAAGCCGAGATTCGGGCTTGACCCAATTTCAAAACAAGCTGTTGGAATTCACCGGACAACTCTTTCGCGGTATGGGTTTTAAGATTGACGCTGAATTCAGCTCCGTGGAAGGCATGCACTATCTGAATCTGTCCGGCCACGACACGGAAGCCCTTCTGGCCAATCATTCCGAAGTGCTCTTGGCGGTGGAATACCTCCTCAACAAAATCTTCCAGAGCGATGTGAACCAATACGGGATGATCAATTGTGATGTTCTGGGGAAGAAGCAGACTCGGATGACGGAGCTGCAGTTGATCGCTCGGACGGCCGCCGAAAAGGTTCGCAAAACAAAAATCCCCTTCCGTCTGAATCCGATGGATTCCCGAGAACGACGAATCGTCCACTTGGCCCTCGCCGAGGACAAGACCATTCGCACGGAAAGCGAGGGAGAAGGGGAATATCGCCGGGTGGTGATTTATCCCGGAGCGTGAGCACCGTCCGATCTTGGGTTGGTAGATTACCTCGACCTTCGTCCATTTCGCCCATTCCTTTGTTTCTATTCAAATCGTCCGTGCAAGGACTTTATCTTTAGATCATGAATACCGACGAGACCATTGTCGCGCTTTCTACGCCGGTCGGGCGAAGCGGCATCGGGGTCGTCCGCTTAAGCGGACCTTTGGCCTGCGCCATCCTGGAGAAAATGATTCGAGTCAGGACGGGGACAGAAAAAAGCGATGAGCTCAAGCCGTCGCCTCTTTCAACTCCGCGGCATGCGACCCTCGTGGATATCGTGAATCCTTCCAGCCAGGATTTGATCGACGAAGCCGTGGTGACGTTCTTCCAAGGGCCGAATTCTTACACAGGCGATGATCTGATTGAGATCTGTTGCCATGGTTCGCCCGTTGTTTTGGAACAAGTGATCCGGCTTGCGATGGACTCCGGAGCGCGAATGGCGGAGCCGGGCGAATTCACGCTGCGGGCCTTCTTGAATGGGCGGGTCGATTTGGCGCAAGCGGAGGCGATTCATGATTTGATTGAAGCCAAGACCGCCTATCAAGCTCAAGTCGCCATTCAGCAGGCCCACGGATCGCTGTCAAAGATGGTGTCGCCCTTCAAAGAACGTTTAGTCGATCTCATCTCGACGCTCGAAGCCGGCATCGATTTTGCTGAAGACGATGTTCCGGTCATGGAAGCCGCTGCCCTTGAGCAACGCCTGAAGAATCTCATCGCAGATCTCGCGCCGATCTTGGAAAGTTTCAGCGTCGGAAGAATCATTCGCGAAGGTCTGTCGCTTGCAATTGTGGGCCGTCCCAACGTCGGGAAGTCGAGCTTATTTAATCGCTTGTTATCGAGTGAGCGTTCCATTGTGACGGCGATTCCCGGGACGACGCGAGACGTGGTCTCAGAATCCGCCCAGATTCACGGCATCCCTGTGCGCTTGGTCGATACGGCTGGGATTCGCGAGTCGACCGATGCTGTGGAGCGCGAGGGCGTCTCGCGGAGTTACGCCGCTCTGGCCGAATGTGATCTCGTCTTGCTGGTCCTCGACGTCTCTGAGCCGCTGAGCGGGGAAGACCGCGCGCTGATGAAAGAGGTGGAAGCGCTGGCGCATCTCCTCGTTTTCAACAAGACCGATTTGCCGCGCCAGATTCAAAGCTCCTCGAAGGAATTCGAAGGCTGGACGAGCGTCTCCGTTTCGGCGAAGACGGGCGCGGGAATCGAAGAGTTGCTCCATCTCATCTTCGAGAAAGTCACCGGCCACAGCAGCGGCGACCTGTCGACGAACTCCATGATTACCAACTTACGTCACCAGCGATTGCTGACGGAATGTCGCGACCACGTCCACCGCGCCTTGGAAGAGGCGCAAGGGTCGCAACCCCACGAGATCGTTTTGCTCAATCTTTATGCGGCCATGCGCGCGTTGGACACCATTACCGGAGCAACGA
>CAZIDA010000153.1:0-7539 GCA_964537865.1 uncultured Acidobacteriota bacterium | reverse complement strand
CTTTCGGCGCGTAGTAGCCGCGCTTCGAGCGAACGTAGAGTTTCTTCGGTCCGTTTGTCGGAGTCACTTTCACCTCCAGCGCCCGCCAGGAGCCGTCGCGCGCCGTGTTGGTGGGATAGTATCCGATCAAGTATTGGCTGCGAATGTCGTGCGCGATCTTTTGAGTGATCGATCCGATCTGATCGAGCGTCTGAGGAAAATAAGTTTTGCCGCCCGTGGAGTCGGAGAAGTCCGTCAGCACTTGCGCCGCCTTGGGCAATTTTCGCTTGAAGAAGTGAGATTTGGGCGGTTCATCCAGCAAACCGATGCAATAAAACTGTGCTCCGGATTCGACAGCGTAATCGTACGCCTGCTTGAAACTGTAGTGCTTGCCCGGCCCCGGATTGTCTTCGCCGTCCGTCACCAGCAAGATCACCTTCTTGTCGTACTTGCCCAGCTTGATGTGTTTTGCCGCCAGGTAAATGGCGTCGTATAGAACGGTGGTGCTGCGGAACTGGACGTTTTCCAAGGCGTCTTCCAGATCGGCCACGTCGCTGGTGAAATCCTTTTCGAGCTCCAAATAAGCCACGTCCGAAAAATCGATCAGAAAAAACTGATCGTTGGGATTGCTGATCTTCATAAAGTCGACGGCCGCGGCGTCCACCTTCTGGCGCTTGCGATACATGCTGCCGCTCGCATCCAACAACAATCCCACAGTGATGGGAACATCCTCGTGTTTGAACACGGTGATGGGCTGTTCGATGTGGTTTTCATAAACGTGAAAATCGTTCTGGGTCAACCCCTCAACGATTTGGTCCTTCTCGTTGGTGACCGACACGTCCACCAACACCATGTTCACTTCCACCTGAATGCGCGGCATGCGCGGCTGAGGGGTTTGATTCTTCTTGGAAGTCTGGCTGCGCAGGGTGAGTGAAGCCAAGAGGCCGAGCGACAACACGGCGGCGATTATTACCGCAACACGAAATCCGGAGCGCTTCAATGAGATTCTCCTGAATGGCTTGGACGATGTTTGATGACCTGGAACCAACCGGACCGCTCCGTTAGACGGCGGAGCAAGCCGGTTAGTTGCTTGGGGCATAGTATCCTGACTTGGCGTTGACGATCAGCGGGGGCAAGCCTCGGGGTGGATTCAGTTTGACCCTGATCTTTCGCCATCGGCCGTCGTGCTGCTCGTTTTTGGGAATGTAACCCAGCACGTATTCGTTTCGAAGCTCGACTGCGATTTTGGTGACGATGTCTTCCAAGTCGCCGACGCTGTTCAAGGTGTATGCGCGTCCGCCGGTGATATCGGCCAGATCGGACAACAACGACGGGCCGAGCCGCTCTTCCGGCGCGTCGGCGAAAGGATTATAAATGCCGATGGCAAACAACTGCGCGTCGGATTCTTTGATGTACTCCTTCACGTCTTTCTCGGTGTAGCGGCTGTGATTGTCGCCGCCATCCGAGATGACCAGCAGAGCTTTGCGCGGATAGCGCCCGTGCGCCACTTTTTCGAGACCGTAGTAAATGGCGTCGAGCAACGCCGTCTGCCCGCCGGCTTTGTTGAAAATCACCTGCTTGGAGATCTTGTCCACGTCGGTGGTGAAGTTCTCTTCCAGATGCACCGAATTGCTGAAGTCGACCAGGAAGAATTCGTCCTCCGGATTCGCCAGCTTCATAAACTGAATGACCGCATCACGCGCCTTCGCAATCTTGCTGGTCATGCTCCCGCTGGAGTCGAAGATAACCCCGATGGAAACGGGCATATCCTGGCTGCTGAAGTGGACGATGTCTTGTTCGACTTTGTCTTCGTAAACCGAAAAATTTTCCTTCTCCAGTCCGGTGACGAATCGATTCATGGGATCGGAAACCGTCGCGTTGACCAAGACCATGGAGACGTTCACCTGCATGGGCTTTTGCATGGCCAGCGCCTCGGGCTTGGCCGGTTTTGAATCGGAGCACCAAAGCAGAGCTGGAGTCAGGAGGGTACAGAGGAAAGTGATGATTGTTTGACCTTTCATCCTCAATCTCCTCAAGGAAACACGGTTGCAAACCGTTGGCGATTCCTCTTTTGATATGATATACATTTTCTAGCATAGCGACAACTCTTGCGCAAGATTTCTTTTGGCAGAACTTTGTCATTAAATTTGTGACATGGAAATTAGAAGAAGACAAGAGTGTGACGACGAGCGGTGGCGCAGGCCTGCCGCGGCGGGTCTGCGCGTTTGCTGAGAGCGCCACTGCTTTA
Source organism: uncultured Acidobacteriota bacterium (assembly GCA_964537865.1). Lineage (GTDB taxonomy): Bacteria > Acidobacteriota > Terriglobia > JAIQFV01 > JAIQFV01 > CAZIDA01. The sequence continues at coordinate 5,312 of CAZIDA010000153.1, read as the reverse complement.
CAAATTCCTGATGAGCGGGTCGCGATGAGTCGGCCCGCGCCGTTTGTTGACGGATCCGAATGAGACTATCGATTCTGGTTGTGATTCCCGCGCGTTTTGCCTCCACTCGATTTCCCGGAAAGCCTCTTGCCCCCATTGCCGATCATCGCATGATTGAATGGGTTTATCGGCGCGCCTCGAGATCCCGACTGGTGGATGCCGTGTGTGTGGCCACCGACGATCGACGAATCCAGGAAGCCGTGAGAGCATTCGGTGGTGAAGTGATGCGAACCTCGCCGCGCCATCGCTCCGGGACGGATCGGATTGCCGAAGTGGCGCGACGAGTGAGGCACTCGCTCATCGTCAACGTGCAAGGCGATGAGCCGCTCATCGATCCGCGGGCCATTGATACCGCCATTCGCGGCTTCCTGAAGTTCCGCACGCGCTGCCCGGTGGGCACGCTCAAAGCGCCCATCCGCCGAGTGAAAGAGATTGCCGATCCGAATGTCGTCAAGGTTGTCACCGATGCGCGCGACGAAGCCATCTATTTTTCGCGGCACGCCATTCCTTATTTGAGGAATGCCGAACAGCGCGCCACGCCCGCTGAGCGCCCACGGATTTTCTTCAAGCATCTGGGCCTGTACGTGTACACCCGCGACTTCTTGTTGAAATGGCCGCGCCTGCAGGTGGGGCCATTGGAGAAAGCCGAAGCCCTGGAGCAGTTGCGGGTTTTGGAGAATGGTTATAGAATCAAGGTCCTTAAGACTTCTTACTCTTCCCCAAGCGTGGATACACCGCAGGACGTAGCTGTTGTCGAGGACGAAATCGTTCGGCGAAAGATCAAATTTTGATTTCCCCACCGGGGAGTTGTGTTTGAAGATAAACGTTCGAGATCTTCTAAGGAGATGGGGCCGATGAAATATATTTTCGTGACGGGAGGCGTGGCCTCCGGATTGGGAAAAGGGTTGGCGGCATCGTCCATCGGCGCGCTGCTGGAGAGCCGAGGCCTGCATGTCACGCTGATGAAGTTCGATCCTTATCTCAACGTCGATCCCGGCACGATGAGCCCGTTTCAGCACGGTGAGGTCTTTGTCACCGACGACGGCGCCGAAACCGATCTCGATCTCGGCCACTACGAGCGATTCACCAATGCCCGCTTGACGCGCGACAATAATTGGACGACGGGCCGCCTTTATGAGCTCATCATCTCCAAAGAGCGGCGCGGCGATTATTTGGGAAAGACGGTGCAGGTGATTCCGCACGTCACCAACGAAATCAAAGGCGCCATCAAGAAAGTGTCGCACGACGTGGACGTGGTCATCGTGGAGATTGGCGGAACCGTCGGCGACATCGAGTCGCAGCCGTTTCTGGAAGCGATCCGGCAAATGCGCAACGAGATTGGGCGCGAGAATACCATTTTCGTTCATCTCACCTTGGTGCCTTACATTCACGCCTCCGGCGAATTGAAGACCAAACCCACGCAACACAGCGTCAAAGAGCTGCGAAGCATCGGCATTCAGCCGGATATCTTGCTGTGCCGCACCGATCGGTTCCTCTCCAAAGACTTGAAAGCCAAGATTTCGCTCTTCTGCAATGTGCCGGAGGATTGCGTCATCACCGCCAAGGACGTGGACACGATTTACGAAGTCCCCATCGTGTTTCACCAGGAGCAGCTCGACCGCTGCCTCTTTCGGCTTCTGGGATTGTCTGAAGTGGCGCCGGATTTGACGCAGTGGCAGGATTTGGTCGAGCGACTGCGAAATCCCAAGGATGAGGTCGTCATCGGAATCGTCGGCAAGTACGTGGAGTTCGAGGATTCTTACAAGAGCTTGAAGGAAGCCATCGTGCACGGCGGCGTGGCGCACAACCTGCGCGCCCAGATCCGGTGGGTGGAGGCGGAGGGGATCGAGGGTCCGAATTGGGAAGCGCAACTGGCGCACCTCGATGGGATTTTGGTTCCGGGTGGTTTTGGAAAGCGCGGCATCGCCGGTATGATTCGCGCCATCGAATTTGCTCGCACGCGCAAGGTTCCGTTCTTCGGCATTTGCCTGGGCATGCAATGCGCCGTGATTGAATTTGCGCGCAACGTCTGCGCGCTCGAAGGCGCCGACAGCTCGGAGTTCGATCCGGCTACGCCGCATCGCGTGATCTACAAACTTCGCGAGCTGAAAGGCATTGACGATCTCGGTGGGACCATGCGGCTGGGCGCCTGGACGTGCCGCTTGGAGCCCGGATCGTGGGCGCAACAAGCCTATGGGGAATCCGAAATTTCAGAGCGCCATCGCCATCGCTACGAGTTCAATCGCGAATACGAAGAAACCTTGGTGGCGCATGGGATGAAACTCACGGGGTCGACCGCGGATGGAACCTACGTGGAGATTGTGGAGATCGAGGATCATCCGTGGTTCCTGGGTTGTCAGTTTCATCCGGAGTTCAAATCGAAACCCATTCATCCGCATCCTTTGTTCAAGGCGTTCATCGCCGCGTCCTATCAAAATCGATTGAAGACGCCACCGCCGCGCACGCCGGCGGAAAAGGCCGCCAAGCTGCCAACTTCCCGCTGACCGTGTTGCGATTCCCGGCCACAATCGTTTGTCGGCTCTTCGGGATTGTGATTTAATGTAGCCGCATCCCGTCGTCCGGAGCGTTCATGAGCGCCATCGTTTCCATTTCGAATTTCAAAATTGGAGAAGGGGAGCCGCTGTTTTTGATTGCCGGTCCGTGCGTGATCGAAAGCGAAAGCCACGCGCGCCGGATGGCGGAGGCGATCGCGCGCGTCTGTTCCGATTTGCGCGTCCCGTTTGTTTTCAAGGCCTCGTACGACAAGGCCAATCGCACTTCGGTGCGGTCGTTTCGAGGACCGGGTTTGAAGAAAGGGTTGGCCATTTTGAAGAAGATCAAAGGCGACCTCAAGCTCCCGATTCTCAGCGACGTTCACGACGCTTCGCAGGTGTGCCCCGCCGCGGAAGTTTGCGACGTGCTGCAGATTCCCGCGTTTTTATGCCGCCAGACGGATTTGCTGGTGGCCGCGGGAAAATCGCGGCGCGTGGTGAACATCAAGAAAGGACAGTTCGTCGCGCCGTGGGAAATTCGAAACGCCGTCGAGAAAGTCGCCTCCACCGGAAATCGAAAGATCATCATCACGGAGCGCGGCGCCATGTTCGGCTACAATAATCTGGTGGTCGACATGCGATCCTTTCCGATCATGCGGGAGATGGGATATCCGGTGGTGTTCGACGTGACGCACAGCGTTCAAATCCCCGCGGGCGCGGGCACGTCCTCCGGCGGGGATGCAAAATTCATTCCTCCCTTGGCGCGCGCCGGCGTGGCCGCGGGCGTCGACGGCGTCTTCATGGAAGTGCACGATCATCCGGAGAAAGCGCTCAGCGACGGGCCGAACGCCTTGCACTTGAAGTTGCTTCCCGGCCTGCTTCGAAAACTGATCGACATCAACCGCGTCGTAAAATCTTAGCGAACTCATGAGCCTGGAATCCGCCAAAAAATTTCTTGCCATCGAAGCCGAAGCGATCATCGAATTGATCCAGCGGTTGGATTCGAGCTTCCTCCGCGCGGTGGATTTGATCGAGGCCTGCAAAAGCCACGTCGTCATCACGGGCATCGGCAAGAGCGGCATCATCGCACAAAAAATTTCGGCGACCCTCGCTTCCACCGGAACGCCCTCTATTTTTCTGCATCCGGCGGAAGCCGTGCACGGCGATCTCGGTCGCGTGGTGTCCGGCGACGTAGTGGTGGCGCTCTCGTATAGCGGCGAGACCTCAGAAATTCTACTCTTGCTCGACACCATCAAACGTTGGGCCATTCCGCTGATCACGATGACCGGCAATGTGAAGTCGACGCTGGCGGAGGCGAGCGATCTGGTGCTCGATGTCTCCATCCAAAAAGAAGCGTGCCCTTTGGGCTTGGCGCCGACGGCGTCGACCACGGCGATGCTGGCGTTGGGAGACGCGTTGGCGTTGGCGATGCTGGAGCGCCGCGGTTTTTCAGAAGATGATTTTGCGGCCCTGCATCCCGCCGGAGGATTGGGGCGAAAATTGATGCGCGTCGAAAACCTCATGCACACCGGCGACGCCGTTCCCAAGGTGATGACGACGACGCGCATGAGCGACGTGATCTATGAAATTTCAAAAAAGGGATTGGGAATGACGAGCGTGGTCGATGCGGAAGAGCGCCTGGTCGGCATTATTACCGACGGCGATTTGCGCCGGCTTTTGGAGCGCGGCGATTCCATTCTCTCCAAAACCGCCGGCGAGGCGATGCATCCTCATCCATTGACCATCGATGGCCGGGAGTTTGCCACCCGCGCCTTGAATCTCATGGAACAACGAAAAATCACCTCTTTGATTGTGGCGGATTCCACGCGACGCGTCAGTGGAGTTCTCCATATCCATGACCTCTGGCGCACCGAAATGTTTTGATTCGAATGGCGCGCCGGAGACCGCGAATTCCTGCTCTCTTCGATTTCGGACGCGAGAGATTTCATAGCTCGAAATCCAAAGGCCTTCTATGTCCTCATTATCCAAGAGCGTTATCGCCCGCATCAAAAAGATCAAACTGCTGCTCTTCGACGTCGACGGAGTGCTCACTCCCGGTGAAATCTTGGTGCATCCCGACGGCAGCGAGTCGAAGTCGTTCGACGTGCGCGACGGCATCGGCATTCGTCTGGCGAGCGCCGCGGGGTTGAAGGTCGGCCTTCTCTCCGGTCGTTTTTCCGAAGCCGTCTCTCAACGGGCGCAAGATCTTTCGTTGGAGATTTGCATCCAGGGCGCGTCGGATAAGAAAGCCGAATTCCTCACCTTGCTCGGAAAGGTCGGACTGAAGGCCGAGGAGGCGGCGTACGTGGGAGACGACATCGTGGATCTGCCCGTGCTGCGCCTCGCGGGATTTTCGGCGACGGTGGCGGACGCTTGCGCAGAAGCCCGCAAAGCCGCTCACTACATCACTAAAGCCACCGGCGGACACGGCGCCGCGCGCGAAATCGTCGAAGTCATTCTGAAGGCGCAGGACCGTTGGCACAACGTCACGCGAGCATATTTGCAGGGTTGATAGGTTTTCGGAGGCTGCTCTGAAGCGGTTGGAAGGGCCCGCCAAAAATTCGCCGGGGGCGGAGTTTTAATCAACCCGCCGACGCGCGCTCTATCTTCCTCGCCGTGGATCGCGCCCCAAACCAAACTGCACTCTCGTCCCGTAATGAAACCCGATTCATTCATGATCCTTGTGGTTGCCCCCACACGAAAATAGCTGGTGTCTGAAAAGCCTTGGTAGCCCAGATCCCACTCTTCGGGCTTGGTCAAAGAATCGCCCGACCCTTCAAC
>CAZIDA010000152.1:0-7540 GCA_964537865.1 uncultured Acidobacteriota bacterium | reverse complement strand
GAATTCCGGAAGATGATCCCCGCAACCCGGCGGTGATTGCCGATCTCGTCGGCGATAATGTTGGCGATTGCGCCGGCCGCGGCGCCGACTTGTTCGAATCGACGGCCGCTGAGAACATCGGCGCGATGATTCTGGGCGCGACATTGGCCGCCTATGCCGACAAAATGAACATGCCGTTTGCTTACGGCATCGTGGGCGTCATGATGTTTCCTCTGGTGGCCCGCGCGTTCGGACTGATTGCTTCCATCATCGGCGTTTTGGTGGTCCGGACCAAAGAAGAAGGACAGGATCCGATGTCGGCGTTGAATCGCGGCTACGCCATCACCGCGACGCTGGTCATCGTCGGATTTTTCATCGCAACGCGATGGCTTCTGAGGAGCGCTCACGATCCCAACGCTTGGTGGCGATTCTTTCTCTGCGGATTGATCGGCGTCCTGACTTCGTGGGCTTTCGTTTGGATCACCCAATACTACACGGAATATCGCTACCGTCCCGTCCAAGAAATTGCCAAGGCTTCCATCACCGGCCCGGCCACGAACATCATCACCGGCATCGCGGTGGGTTTGGAGTGCACGCTCATGCCGGTGATCGCCATTTCGATTGCGATTTTGGCGTCGTATCATTTGGGAGAATGGGCGGTCGCCAACGGCGGATTGTTCGGCACGGCCATCGCCACGATGGGCATGCTCGGTTCGGCGGCTTACATTCTGGCGATGGATACTTTGGGGCCGATCACCGATAACGCCGGCGGTATCGTCGAGATGTCGCGGCAGCCCGAAGCCATTCGAAAGAAGACCGATCGTTTGGACGCCGTGGGGAACACGACCAAGGCGTTGACCAAAGGATACGCCATCGGCTCAGCGGCTCTGGCCGCCTTCCTCCTTTTCTCCGCGTACATGGACGAGGTGCGACTGTATCTCGGCGCGAACGGCGAGAATCTTTTTCATCGCGTCGACATTGCCAAGCCGGCCGTGTTCATCGGCGGCTTGTTGGGCGCCATGCTGGTGTTCTTCTTTTCGGCTCTGGCGATCAAGGCCGTCGGACGCGCCGCGCAGTCGGTGATCTCCGACGTCCGCAATCAATTTCACGAGAAGCCGGGAATCATGCAGGGAACCGAGAAACCCGATTACGCGCGCTGCGTCGACATCGTCACGCGCGGCGCGCTGAAGCAAATGGTGCTTCCCGGTGTGGTGGCGGTGGGAATGCCGATTGCCGTGGGACTTGTGTTCAGAATTTTCATCACGGCCCAAGATCCGACCATCGCGGCGGAATCCGTGGCGTCGTTGTTGATGGTGGGCACCATCGGTGGAATTCTCATGGCCACGTTCCTCAACAACGGCGGCGGCGCATGGGACAACGCCAAGAAGTTCATCGAGTCCGGTGAATTCAAGGTCGACGGAAAAGTCGTGGGGAAGAAATCCGATCCGCACAAGGCGGCGGTGGTGGGAGACACCGTGGGCGATCCGTTCAAAGATACGGCCGGACCTTCGCTCCACGTGCTCATCAAATTGCTTTCCACCATTACGCTCGTTCTGGCCCCGCTCTTCCTCTAATCTTCAATTCGAATTGGGCGCTCCGAAATCCGCGGAGCGCCCTTCTCTTTTTTGCGACAAACCTGTAATCTGTTGCGCGTGTCGCAACGAAAGAGGATTCTTTTCATTTTTTTGGATGGCGTCGGTTTGGAGCAAAGGTCGAATCTCCGGAACCCGCTCCAGTTCTTGCCGTCGAAGTTTTTTTCGTTCCGCCGGCGAAAAGCGTTCCCGGAATTTCAAGGTGCGGGAAAATCGATCGATGTCACCTTAGGCGTGCGCGGGTTGCCGCAGAGCGCGACGGGACAGGCCAGCATTTTGTCCGGGGTCAACGCGGCTCAGCTTCTGGGACGGCATCTGAACGGAATGCCCAACCGTGCGCTGCGCGAGATGTTGAACCGGGAATCGTTGTTTGTGAAATTGAGAAAGCTGGGGCTGGACGCCACCTTTGCGAATGCTTATCAGCCGGAGTTCTTCACGTCGCCGTTGGCCAAGTATCGAGTGTCGGTATCGACCGCCGCGGTCACGGCCGCAGGAATTCGCTTGAACGACATCGACGCGGTGGCAAATGATCGCGCCGTTTATCAAGAGTTCACCAACTCCTATCTCAACGTGCGAGGATTTTCTTTGCCTGTGCGAACGCCGGAGCGGGCTGGGAAAATTCTGGTTCAAATCGCCCGGCAACACGATTTCACTTTTTACGAGTATTTCATCACGGACCTGGTGGGACATCAGAGAAATTTTGATCGCGCTTTGATCGAGGTCACCAAGATAGACCGCCTGCTGTCCGGGGTGTGCGACCATTTTGATTTCAAGCGCCATACGCTGCTCGTCACCAGCGATCACGGAAACCTTGAGGATCCGACGACGAAATCTCACACCAAGAACCCGGCGCCGTGGTTGGCCTTGGGTCGAGAATCGAACTTCTTTCTGCGCTCCGTGCGGTCTCTGGTCGACATCACTCCGGCCATCGTGAAATTTTTTGAGAAGGGAAGCGAGGTCGGAAGCTCTTCCTCGGATTGATTTATTTTCGCTTTATGTTCGCTCGCTATTTTGGTAGATTATCGCCATGATTCTCACCGCGAATGCACAACTTGTGATGGAGCGACGATTTCTCTTGCGCAATGGGGAAGGGAAGATCGTGGAAACGACGGACGATCTTTTTCGTCGCGTGGCTCATGCCGTCGTGCTTCCCGAAGCCAATTATCAAAGCGATTTGCCGGCGGATGAAGTGGAGCGGCGATTCTACGAGATGATGTCGCGCCTGGAATTCCTACCGAACTCGCCCACGCTGAGAAACGCCGGGACGCCGCTGGGCCAACTCTCCGGATGTTTCGTTCTGCCGATCGAAGATTCCATGGTGTCGATCTATTCGACGTTGCGCGACGCGGCTTTGATTCAGAAGAGCGGCGGCGGCACCGGATTTTCGTTTTCGCGATTGCGCCCGCGACAGGATGAAGTGACCTCAACACGGGGCGTCTCCAGCGGTCCGGTGTCGTTCATGCGGCTGTACGATTACTCGACCGAGATCAATCGCCAGGGCGGCGCGCGCGCCGGCGCCAACATGGCGATTCTGCGATTCGATCATCCGGATATTTTCGAGTTCATCTCCGCCAAAGAGGACGGGGCCTCGTTGACGAACTTCAACATCTCCGTGGCCATCACCGACGCGTTCATGGAGAAGGTCAAGAACGACGAGTCCTTCGACTTGATCAATCCTCGAAGCGGCAAGCCGCAAGGTTCGGCGCATGCGCAAGAGTTGTTTGAGCGCATCACGGAACGCGCCTGGGCGAGCGGCGATCCGGGACTCATCTTCCTGGAGCGCATTAATCGCGACAATCCGACGCCGCATCTCGGCGCCATCGAATCCACGAATCCGTGCGGAGAACAGCCGTTGCTGCCGTACGAATCCTGCAATCTCGGCTCCATCAATTTGGGCGCGATGTTGCGCGACGGGCGATTGGATCAGGAGAAATTTGAAGAGACGATTCGCTGGGCCGTGCGGTTCTTGGACAACGTCATCGACGCCAATCAATACCCGCTGGAGAAAACAGCGGAGTTGACCCGCGGCAATCGAAAAATCGGACTGGGCTTGATGGGATTCGCGGATGTGTTGATCGACTTGGGCATTCCTTACGATTCCATCGAAGCGCGCCGCCTGGGAGAATGGACGATGTCCACGCTGCAGCGAGTCGCTCACCAAGCTTCTTGTGAACTGGGCGAGCGGCGCGGCGTGTTTCCCAACTTTCCAGGCTCTCGCTACGATGTTCCGGGAGGCGAGCGTCTTCGAAATGCCACCGTCACCACCATCGCGCCGACCGGCACGCTCAGCTTGATCGCGAATTGCTCCAGCGGCATCGAGCCGCTTTTCGCGCTTTCTTATTTTCGAACCATCTTGGGCGAAGAACGCGTGGTGGAATTGAATTCACGATTCGAAGCGGCGGCGCGGCGAGGAGGTTTCTTTTCCGAGGAGTTGATGGAAACCTTGGCGGAATACGGATCCATCGCCGATCTTCCCGGTGAACGGTGGCGGGAGCAAATTCCCGCTGAAGCGCGAAAAGTTTTCAAGACGGCGCACGACATTTCACCGGCCGATCACGTGCGCATGCAGGCGACGTTTCAACAATTCACCGATAGCGCCGTCAGCAAGACCGTGAATCTGCGTCCCGAGGCGACCGTGGAAAACGTCGCGAAGGCTTACCGGCTGGCGCATGAATTGGGCTGCAAAGGAATCACCATCTTTCGCGACAACAGCAAGCTGCAGCAGGTGCTTCGCAAGCCGGCTGTTCAACTGGAGATGAAATCGATAACGCAGCGTGACGCCACGCTCATTCACGCGGTCGACGGCAGCGTCAGCAACAGTCTTGGACAGACGATCTGTCCGGAATGTCACGGCCCCATCGAACACTCGAGCGGCTGCCTTTTGTGCCGTGTGTGCGGTTATACCGTGTGCCACATTTGAAAGGGGAGTGCTCGATGTGCCGACGGCGAGATCCACCTCGCCGCCCTCGCCGCCTTTTTACATTCGAGGCAGTCGCTCATGGTTGCCGCAGTGACCACTCAAGGGGATGAAAATGATCGAAGGTGATCGAGCCGGATCGGAGCATGTCCCTGAAAGAGTTCCCTAAATCGACCTATTTTTGGGGCGGATAGGGCCTGCTCCGGCATTGCGCATTTTGTTGCGTTCGGATCATTCATGCGGGTATATTCATGCCACTGCGAATGCGGGGGTGGCGGAATCGGCAGACGCATGAGACTTAAAATCTCAAGCTCCAAAAGGGCGTGAGGGTTCAAGTCCCTTCCCCCGCACCATTCAAAATCGAGTTTGTTTTCACCGGACGTTTACAGGCGGCGGGCGATCATCGAGAATCAACTGGATTGAAGATTGCTGCGTTTCTCTCTGCGCGTCCTCCGCGTCCTCGGCGACTCTGCGTTGAATGATCCCCGAAAGTTCTTGTTCTGAAATTCAGCTCACGCCTTCCCACTTACCGATTCCATTTTTTGCGAGATCGCATTGCGCTCGTCCGGAGAGAACATGCGCTCCGCCATGGGGAAGAGAACGGTGTCTTCTTTCATGATGTGCATGGTCAAGCGCGGGTTGAACGTCTCCCAAACCGAACGAACCGCGTTGAGATCGCGGTTGGCGACGGCGGCGCACAGTTTGTCGAGCAACTGGTAATGCTCCTGATGTTCCCGCAGCATGACGACGAGTGGCCCGCCTTGCGGCCCGAGATACAGTTCCATCGCCGGAAAAAGCGCCACTTCCTCTTTCTTGAAGTGGATGGCCACTTCCTTTCGAAAGTAGTCGCACGCTTCATCCATCTTCGCCGCCCAGCTTTGCGGATTTGAAGGATCCGCCAATCCCAGGATGGGGCTGACTTCACCCATCAATTTCAGAACGGATTGATGTTCTTCCATGAGTTCTTCGATTGGACTGACTTTGATTTGTACCGTCATGCGTTCTCCTCTGCGCTTGGTTGAGCAAGCCTATTTTGAGAATTCTCTGTTCGCCGATGAGGATAGTGGAGTCCCGGGTTCCTCCTCGATGACAAAAGTCACAAAGGTTTTGGAGGCAGTCACGCATGGGCGGCGCGGCGACTAACCCGGATCATGAAAATATTGTACTGGCCGCGACGACTGTTCAACGCAGAGGCGCCCGCCGCGGCGCTGATCTCTGGCAGCCACCCGCCGTGGCGGGTTCTTTGATTGATCGTGGACTCTTGCGATGATTCGTGAAAGGGCCCTCTCCGAGCAATCGGAGTGATCCCCATAATGTCTCGTGTGGTCTTGGGGAGAACGTTTAGTTCAATCCCACGGCGGCATTTCTTTGATGTGATGATTTCATCTTCAGTTAGTCTAGGAATGATTTCAGCGCCAACGGCGCTGAGGCTCAAAGCCCAACGTTGCTCTTCGCCTTGGCGGAGAGCTACGTTGGGAAACGGATCCCAATGGGCCACAACCCCGTTGGGGTTGCGGCGCAGGTTGGGCACATGTTTCCCAGGGTAGTCCGCCAGAATGCCGGCGGACAACCCTGGGCTGGAGGCCGCTGCCTCTTCGAGGCAGGAGTTCATGGTCGTCGCGGCGATCAGTCAAGGGAATGAAAATGATATCCTTTTCGGGGCAGTCCCTCATGGTCGCCGCGGCGACCACTCAAGGGAATGAAAATAATATCCTTCGCGGGCCCCTCACGCACAGCAGCCAAGAGCCCCGGCCCGCCGTGGCGGGAACGGCCGGGGCTACCACGGCTATTTTCAGGGCAGGAGCGAAGAAAACCTTGAGGAAGCGATGGGAAGATTGTGACGACGCAAGACCCCCGTCCCGCCGTTCAGCTTCTAATGTTGGCTTGCTGAACTGGCAGGATTATGCGTCGCCTTAGGATTGGCCTTCTGATTTGACTTATCTCTGAGCTCCTCCGCCATCTGCCGGAAGGCTTTCTTGTCGGTCTTGGGCGGGGCATGATTGATGAATGTGTTCAAGGCCGCAGCGGCTTCGGTGTAGCGCCCTTGTCGCTCGAAGAGATTGGCCAGGTAAAGCTGGGATTCGATGTCGTTGTCGCCGCCCAATCGATACGAAAGATTCAAGTGATCTTCCGCTTGGCGGAGTTGGCCTAATTTGATCAAGGCGTAGCCCAAGGCCAAATGAGTGTGCGCATTGCTTGGGTTCAGCGATGCCGCCTGCTCCAGCGATTTGATGCCGGGCTCGATCCTTCTTAGAGTCAAGTGCGCAATTCCGAGGTAGTAAAAACATCGATCTGATCTTGGATTCACTTTCGTTGCGCGGATCAGCGTTTGTGTGGCCGAGTTTGCTTGCCCGAGACTCAACTGCAAAGCGCCCAGCGCTTCCAAGGCCTGGAAGTATTGTGGATAAATTTCGAGCGCCTGGTTCATCGATTGAATCGCCAGCTCCCGCTTTCCCTGTTTCATCAACTTGAGTCCGATCCTGTATTCCTGTTGCGCGTCTTCAGGGGCTTCTTGCGCGAAGAGAGTTGATTCAGATCCTTTCGCGGTCAGCTCCTTGGGATGTCGGGTTTTGATGAGCGGCTCGAATTCGTTGATCCGCGAACCGAACACATCCTTCTGAGGAAGACCTGGGCGCGAGCTGGCCTGGCCGGCGGAATAGGTGTTGGTGACGATAATGAAGGCGTGATGAACTTTGTGTTGCCGCCGCGTTGAATTGTCGGGCCCAACTTCTTTTACTGAACATTGGACGCACGTCTGCGTCTTTGAGTGTTCCGGCGTCGCTGGGGTTGGAAGATGCGTTTGGATGGGGGATATCCCTATCCACCAGAAGGCTAAGCTCGTCAAGAAGAGGCTTGTCATAGATGCCTCCGTGGGGAAGAAGCGCTACGGCTCATCCACGAACGAACAGCGGATTTCTGAACGCTTTGCAGGAATGTGGCTTCGCCGAAAATGGGAATGCGAGCGGTCGGAGTAAATCTCCAGGATCAAAAAACCATAATTGAAATGATGCGCATTAGCGGCGAGGAGGTCGTAAAATCTTCGATCCGCAAG
>CAZIDA010000151.1:0-7553 GCA_964537865.1 uncultured Acidobacteriota bacterium | reverse complement strand
ACAGCTACCCACAAAACCAAACTACACTATCTCTTGTTGTGACATGTTATTTCCCGTTCGGTTAAAACCGCTTAACAGGAAGATGAAAAACAGAAAAAATCACAAGCCCCTGAACATCGGTTGGGCAACCTCGCTTACCGGTGAGAATCACTGACTCCCGGGCCCAACAACCCGTCGTCCGTTCCTCCTTAATGCAGGACTTTACATGCAAATATTCAACCAAAGTGAAAAACTTTAAGATGGATGGAAGCCTTTGTTTTGTCAATGTGTTCGAAAGTTGAAGGCCCCTTCTGTCATGGTTGCGTGCGGGATGTTTATTATTTCTGGTATCTATCTATGAAAAACGGAAGTTTGTGAATATTCGATTAGGTCCTCATAAGATTTGAAGCTCTTTCCCCAGATAGGTTTCCAAGACTCCACCGTTACTTGCCTCCAACCTGCCAGGAGTATCCCTCAAGAAGGCAACAAATCCAAGCAAAAAATGACGAAGAACATTTTCCGCTCGTTTCTTGCCAAGGCGTCACAAGTAGTGTAAATTCCAAAAACGATACGGATGGAATTCTTGCCGCACTGTCGGGGTGAATCACATGTCAGCGACCACTACTTTTCGATCCAACCTGGAATTGCTGCTGTCGCAAGAGACGATTCAACGTCGCGTCCGGGAGTTGGGAGAACAGATCGCGCGCGATTATGCCGATCGCGCGCCGCATCTGATCGCCATTCTCAAAGGCGGCAGCATCTTTCTTTCGGATTTGGTGCGCACCATTCCGCTGCCGCTCTCGCTCGATTTCATGGGCGTCTCCAGTTACGGCGCCAGCACGAAGAGTTCCGGGGTCGTTCGGATCACGAAGGATTTGGATCAGCCCATCGAAGGTCGCGATGTGATCCTCATCGAAGATATTTTGGATACCGGATTGACGCTGAGCTACATCCATGAAACGCTGCTGAATCGGAAGCCGGCCTCGCTCAAGATTTGCGCGTTGCTCAACAAGCCCTCCCGACACGTGAAGGAGGTTCATGCCGATTACATCGGCTTCGACATTCCGGATAAATTTGTGGTAGGGTACGGGCTGGACGTGGGAGAGAAATATCGAAATCTCCCGGACATTTGTGTGATGACCGGACCGGTTGCGAACTCCAGGTAACCCGCTGACTGACCGATGAATCCATTAAAAGTTTTGACGCGCCAGGACATTCTCCACGTGGAACGGGGCGGTCGTGTCGAAGTGGCGGCCCGAGCCATCATCACCGATAGCGCCCGGGAAGAAGCCCAAGCGCGCGGCGTCACCATCGTCATTCTTCCGCGCGACGCCATGCCCAGCTTGGCTTCCCCGGAGCGATCGATTGCACTGGGCGCCGATCACGGGGGTTACTCGATGAAGGAACTCGTGAAAAAGTTCCTTCAAGAAGAATTGCATTTCGAGGTGAAAGACTTTGGAACGCACGACAGCGAGGCCGTCGACTATCCGGATTTCGCGTATCTGGTCGCGCAGGCGGTGGCCAAGGGCGAGTGCCGGTGGGGAATCATGATCGACGGCGCCGGCATCGGCTCCGCCATGGCCGCGAATAAGGTTCCGGGGATTCGGGCGGCGCTGTGTTACGATAAGGCGACGGCGCGAAATTCACGCGAGCACAACGACGCCAATGTCCTGACGTTGGGCGGAAAGCTTCATTCCTTCGATCAGATCAGGGACACTGTCTCGACTTGGCTGCACACTGCGTTTGGGGGCGGCCGGCATCAAAAGCGCGTCGACAAGATCATGGAGATTGAGCGGCGATTTTTGAAGTCTTGAAGCCGATCGCCCCGGTGTTGGCAGTTCCTATTCAGCCGAGTGACGGTGGTTCGTTTGAGCGAAATGACGCAAACCGAGTTAGAGCGATGGATCGAATCGATTGCCGCTGAGCTATGGTCGCGGATTCAAGCGACTCAGCCCGGCGCCAGGGCCGGCCTACTGGCGCTCGACGATCGAATCTCACAAGATTGCCACGGCGACTGCAACGGGAATTGCTCCGTCGAAGCGCACAAGATCATTCAATGCGGCGCCGATCGCATCTCCACCTGTTCCGGAAAGTCCTGCATCGAACAGGGCATCGCTCACTTGATCGATCACACGTTGCTGAAGCCGGATGCCACGGAAGAGCAGATTCGAAAGCTGTGCGAAGAGGCGCGGACGTTTCAGTTCGCCAGCGTTTGCGTGAACGCCGGTTGGGTCAAGTTGTGCACTCAACTGCTGAAAGATACTTGCGTCAAGGTGGCCACGGTGGTGGGATTTCCGTTGGGCGCGACCTTGCCGGCGGTCAAGGCCTTCGAAGCGAAGCAGGCGATTTGTCTGGGTGCCGATGAAGTGGACATGGTGATGAACATCGGGGCGATGAAATCGCATCAGTACACGCGGGTGGAAGAAGACATCGCCGCGGTGGTTGACGTTTGTCATCGCTATGGCGCGGTGACGAAGGTCATCATCGAAACTTGCCTGTTGACCGATGAAGAGAAGGTGAAGGCCTGTACGCTTTCGAAAGCGGCGAAGGCCGATTTCGTGAAAACGTCGACCGGATTCGCCGGAGGCGGCGCGACCGCCAAGGACATCGAGTTGATGCGCCGCGCGGTGGGGCCGGACATCGGCGTGAAAGCGTCCGGTGGGGTGCGCACGTTCGAAGAAGCTCGGCAGATGGTCGAAGCGGGCGCCACGCGCATCGGCGCCAGCGCCAGCGTCAAGATTATCGAGGGAGCCAGGCCCTCCCCGTGATTCGTCGTGATGAGAAGCGAGCGGATGATCGGTTTTTAGAATCCTGAGGCAGGTCTTCTCCTGCCTCCTTTTTTTATCGGGAGTCGCGTGCCGGATCAAATGGAAACGATTTACAAAATTCGAACGACTTCGCCGGCAGTGAAGCGGGAGTTGGAGGAGCGCACTCGCATTCTTACCACCATGGTGGAGATCGGGAAGGAAATTAACGCCTTACTCAGCCTCGACGATCTTCTCCCCAAGATTGCTCAACTCGTCAAGAGCGTGGTCGATTACCAGATCTTTGCCATTCTTCTTCTCGACGAAGATTCCCAAGAATTCACCATTCGTTTTGCCATTGGACATTCGCCGGAGGTGGTGGAGAACATTCGCGTCAAAATGGGAGAGGGATTGGTGGGGGCGGCGGCGGCCGAGCGGCAAGTCATTTTAGCGGGGGATGTGAACGCCGATCCTCGATATATCAAGACGTACGATTCCGTCCGCTCCGAACTGGCCGTCCCGTTGATCGCCAAGAACCGCGTCATCGGCGTGCTCGACATCGAAAGCCCCAAGCCGCATTTCTTTTCGGTTTATCACCAACACGTTTTCGAATTGCTGGGCAGTCAAATTGCCATCGCCATCGAGAACGCCTCGTTGTACGAGCGAACGCGCCGACAAACGGAAACCTTGAGCACCCTGTACGCCATCAGCGAGCAGATGGCGGGGATTCTGAACCGGGAAGAACTGATCCGCAAATTGGCGGAACTGCTCAAGCAGGTAATCGATTACGAATCCTTCGCCGTCATGTTTTTGGATGAGCGGGACAATTGCCTGAAAACCCGGATGTCGTTCAAGTTCGACCAGCGCGCCCAGGAGAAATTGAAAATCCCCCTCGGACAGGGATTGGTGGGCATTGCGGCCGCCGAAAAGAAGCCGGTGCGCGTGAACGATGTCCATAACGATCCCCGTTATATCTGCGTCAATCGGGAGACGCGATCGGAACTGGTGATTCCGCTGATCCATCAGGAGCGCGCCATCGGAGTGCTCGATCTGGAGAGCCGGAAGCTGGGATATTTCACGCTGGAGCACGAGCGCGTGTTGACGCTTTTAGCGAGTCAGATCGCCATCGCCGTCGAGAACGCGCGGCTGTACGAACAGGTGAAGCAACAAGAGAGCCGCATGGAGCGGGAGCTGCAATTCGCGCGCGAAATTCAGTACCACCTGGTGAGCGATGAACTTCCCCACGTCGACGGCCTGGAGATTGCCGCGGAATTCAAACCGGCTCGAATTCTGGGGGGTGACCTTTACGATTTTCTTCCGTACGACGGTTCCAAGCTCGCCATCGCCGTCGGCGACGGCGCGGGAAAGGGCGCTCCCGCCGCGTTATACAGCGCCATGACCAGCGGCATCATTCGAACGCGCGCCACGCGCCAGTATTCCCCGGCCGAGATGTTGATTCGCGTCAACTGGTCGCTGTGCCAACGGCGCATCGAAGGGCGCTACATGACCCTGTGCTACGGCGTCTGGGACGACAAGGAACACCTCCTCTCCATCGCCAACGCCGGAATGCCGAAGCCGGTCTATTGCCACGATGGAATCACGGAATTGCTGGACGTGTCCGGTGTTCCGCTGGGGCTGTTTCAAGACGTTGTTTATGACGAGCGGCAACTGCATCTGAAGCCCGGTGAAACCATCGTCTTCTACTCGGATGGAATTTCGGAAGCGATGAACCGCGAAGACGCGGAGTTCGGGACGGAACGGTTGCTCAAAACCGCGGCCACTCATTCCAATCTGGATGCCGAGTCCTTGAAGAGCGTCATCTTCGAAGCGGCGTTGGATTTTGCCGATGGATCGCCGCAGCGAGACGATCAGGCCGTGGTCATTCTGAAAGCCCGATGATGCGCCTTAAGCGGGGGCACTGGGGGTCCGGCGTTCAGGAGGTCTTGGTGATTCCCAGCTCGTCCAGGAGGGCGTCGTTGTCGCGCCACCTCTCCCGGACTTTGACAAACAGTTCGAGATAGACTTTGGTATTCAGAAGCCGTTCCAGATCGCGGCGCGCTTCCGTTCCCACGCGCTTCAGCATGCTTCCCCGTTGCCCGATCAAAATACCTTTCTGAGAACCGTGCTCCACGAGAATGCAGCAGTAAATTTTGATGAGCTCGCGCGACTCTTCAAATTTTTCCACCAGCACCGCCACGGAGTGCGGAATTTCTTCGCGCGTGTGCCGCAGGATTTTTTCCCGGACAAACTCCGCGGCCAACGCGCGCTCCGGCTGATCGGTGTATTGGTCGGCGGGAAAGTAGATCGGTCCTTCCTTCAGGCGAGCGAAGATTGACAGAATGAGCGGCTCCAGGTTGTCACCCTTCAAAGCGCTGATGGGAATGACCTCGCTCCACTTATGCAGCCTGGAATAATGTTCGATGATGGGGAGGAGGCGAGGCTTCTCCATCAGATCGGTTTTGTTCAGCAAGAGGATGGATGGCGCCGCCTTCTCTTGAATCAGTTTGATCACAAACTGATCGCCTTCGCCAAAAGGAACCGACGCGTCGACGATCAAGAGCGTGAGATCCACGGCGTCGAAAGCCGCGTGAACCATCTTCATCATGCGCTCATTGAGGCGATGCAGCGGCTTGTGAACGCCCGGTGTGTCGATGAGAACGATTTGCCCCTCCGGCCGATTCACCATCCCGCGAATCTGATTTCGCGTCGTCTGCGGCGCGGCGGAAACGATGGCCACTTTTTCGCCGACCAGGCGGTTGAGCAGCGTCGACTTCCCGGCGTTGGGTCTTCCGATGATGGAAACAAAACCTGATTTCGGCATATGGATTTATTCGGCGGCGGCCTGCGCGGGCCGCTTCTCCACGCGCAGCTTGCGAATCTGTTTGGAATCGGACTCCAAAATTTCAATTTGCAGTCCGTCAAAAGTGAATCGTTCTCCCGATTGCGGAACGCGCCCGGCCCGGGTAATGACATAGCCGGCGATGGTCGAATAATCGGCGTCGCTGATTTCCATCGCCAGGATTTGTTCCGCCTTCCCGACGGAAAGATTTCCGGGAAAAATATAATTGTCCTCGCCGACTCGCACCACCGACTCGCTGCGATCCTCATCTTCGTCGTGAATCTCCCCGACAATCTCTTCCACCAAATCTTCGATGGTGACGAGTCCCGCGACGCCTCCAAATTCGTCGATCACAATGGCCATCGGCGCCGTCTCGTTCTGAAGCTCCTTCAGCAGATCGGCGGACGGTTTGGTTTCAGGCACGAAGGGAACGGGGCGAAGAAGCGTTTTGACGGAGCGTCGAACGTCGCCCTTCTCCTCCTCCGACAGAAGGTCGCGCAGAAAGACGATCCCCAGGATATTGTCGATCTTCTCGTGGTACACCGGGATGCGAGAATGTTTCTTCGCGACAATCAAATCCTGGACCTGCTCCAGGGTGGCGGTGTCTTCAATGGCCACAATCTCGGTGCGAGGCGTCATGCAGCCTTTCACCAGCTTGTCGCCGAACTCTACGACCGACTGAATGAGCGCGCCATCCGAGGCTTGGATGATGCCTTCCTCTTCGCCCACATCCAAGAGGGCTTGAATCTCTTCCGGATGGGCGCCTTCACTCTCGCGCTTCTCGCTCAATTCCGGCTCCTCGAACCAACGCAGCGCTTTGAAAATGATGTTGGCCACCGGCAACGCCAGCGTAAAGAAACTTCGCACCAACGGGAACAGGGTCAACAAGACGTGGCGCGGCCGCCGCGTCGCGATCAGCCGCGGCAAAAATTGGTGAAAGATCAGAATCAAAAAAACGAGGGCGCCGAAGGTTTCGAGAAAGGCGAGATGAAACTGGCGTTGTCGGCTGAAAAAGAGAGAGGCCAGAAGATAGACGATCAGAATGAGGCAGGTTTGAGAGCCGCTGGAGATGGCGATGCGTCGCTCTTCGCGATGCTCCACCAGATGGCGCAAGAACGCAGTCTTCGGATTCTTCTCTTCTCCATCCAAGAGGCGCGCGCCGATTTTCCCAAAGGAGGCCAGCGCCACCTCCATGGCGGCGATGAGCGTCCACGCCATCACGATGACAAAGAGAAGCAAGAGTCGAAGGGTGCTCATAAAAGCCTTGATCGCAAGGCGTATTCTTTGCGGTTCATTTCGCCGTGATCCGTTTCGTGATCGTATCCCAGCAGGTGCAAGACGCCGTGAATGATCAACAACTTGATTTCAGTGCCCAGGCCGTGTCCCTCGCGGCGGGCCTGCCGTCGCGCCGTCTCCACGGAAATTGCGATTTCTCCCAAGAGGGGCGATTCTTCCACCGGCATTCGTGAGGGCCATTCCGACTTCCCGGTGGGGAAAGAGAGCACGTCAGTGGCCTTGTCCTTGCCGCGATACCGGTGATTCAAAGCGCGCATAGCCCCATCGCTGACGAGCGTCACGCTGAAATCGTTCGCGTTTCGACTGATCGCTTGCGCCAGCGATTCCACAAAGCCCTCGAACCGGGACGGCTGAATCGAAACGCTCCGCTGTCGGTTGAAAAAGTGCATGCTCTCTCCCATAGACTTTCTGCTTCTGCCGGAAACTCTCCATCACTCAAGCCCAACTTCATCCCCAAAGCTTCTTCCTTCCCGTTGCGCGCCAGGCGGATCGGCCCAAGATCGAATGCTCATCCCAGCATCATCGGATGGAGATGCATTATCTCATAATTTTCCCGCCGAACGGCTCTGGCCGAACACGTGGACATGCGCCGAGTCGTTCTGCGACCACACTTCAACTGTTGAATTTGGAAACGGCGGAATGGGCGGCGCCGCAAACAAGCGATGCGTTCTTAACCGGCGGAGGCCTCCACATGC
>CAZIDA010000150.1:0-7615 GCA_964537865.1 uncultured Acidobacteriota bacterium | reverse complement strand
GCGCCAGCTTGGCGTTGAAGAGCATGACTGGAACAATTGGCGTGTCGCCTTCTTTCAGCACGAATCCGGCTTCCGTCAAACCCTTTCGCCAATACGCCGCATTCTTTTCGAGATTGTCGCGGCGCTCCGTGCTGGCGGAAAGTATCTCCATCACCTTGAGCACGCCGGAGACGACCACCGGCGCGATGGTGTTGGAAAAGAGATACGGCCGGGCTTTCTGGCGACACATTTCGACGAGTTCCTTGCGGCCGGAGACACAGCCGCCGGACGCGCCACCCAGCGCCTTGCCGAAGGTCGTCGTGATGACGTCGATCTTGCCCAGGACGCCGCATTTCTCGTGCGTGCCGCGCCCGGTCTTGCCGATGAAGCCGGAAGAGTGCGAATCGTCCACCAGCAGCATGGCCCCGTATTTCTCGCACAGCGCTGCCATTTCGTCGAGCTTGGCGGTGTCGCCGTCCATCGAAAACACGCCGTCGGTGATGACGATCTTCAAGCGCTTGTCGGAATGGAGTTGCAGTTTCTCTTCGAGGTGGGCCATGTCGGAATGTTTGAAGGTGTCGTGGATGGCGCTGCACAGGCGGATGCCGTCGATGAGCGAGGCGTGCACCAGGCGGTCGGAAATCATAACGTCGTCTTTGGTGAGGATGGCTTCGAACACGCCGGCGTTCGCGTCCATGCACGACGGGAAGAGCAGCGTGTCTTCGGTTCCCAGAAATTCCGTCATCTTCCGCTCGAGTTCCCGGTGAATGTCCTGCGTGCCGCAAATGAAACGCACGGATGACATGCCGTAGCCGCGAGCGTCGAGGCCGGCGTGAGCCGCTTTCAACACGTCCGGGTGGCTCGACAGGCCGAGGTAGTTGTTGGAGCACATGTTGATGACACGCTTCAGTCCCGCGCCGGCGGGAAATTCCACGTCGATGTCGGCCCCTTGCGGCGAATGAATGAAACGCTCCTGCTTGAGAATCCCGGCGTTCTGAATAGCGGCCAGTTGTCCCTGATACAGAGTGCGCATCGCTTCGGTATAAGCCATGATTCCTCCTTCTGCTCTGAAAACAAGATGGGTAGCCGGGATTCGCCCGCTTTTTGGCGAATCCCGGGCTGATTGGTAGGACCATCCGGGATGCTCCAAAAAATCCGCCGCGGCATCCCGGCTACCGAGTCAGTTTTCGTGCTCTTTGCTGCCCGTCGCGGCAAGCCCAAAATCCTTGGCACGGTGCGAAACTAATGCCCGGCGCCGCGAGAAAACCTTCATCCCTTCTTCTGAATGAATCCCTCGACCAGTGAGGCGATCTTGCTGACGGAATCAAACCCCTCCGGCGTGGCTTCCTCGTCGGGAATCTGAATGCTGTACTTGTTTTCGAGAAAGCGCTTCAACGACACCATGGAGAAAGAATCGACGATGCCTCCTGAGATGAGCGGCGTGTCGAAGGTGATGGGATCGCTGTCGTCCTCCGAGTATTCCTTGATGACGTAATCCAAGATGACGGACTTGATGTCGTCCATGTGATGTGCTCCTTGTGTGCAATTCGAAAATGTTCTGGTAGCCGGGATACCGCGCTTTTGGCGGTATCCCGGGCAATTCCGGTTGTGCTGGCGTGTCCCCCGAAAATCCCGAGATGCCCTCCGCCGTGGGCGGAGGGCATCCCGGCTACCCGCACATTATTTCCCAATCTTCATTCCACGTCGAGGTCTGGTGGATTTTGAACAAGGCCAAAAAGCCGATGCCGGACATAGCCCTCCTCTCAACTTGGAACGGCATTAGGCAGGCTCGG
Source organism: uncultured Acidobacteriota bacterium (assembly GCA_964537865.1). Classification (GTDB taxonomy): domain Bacteria; phylum Acidobacteriota; class Terriglobia; order JAIQFV01; family JAIQFV01; genus CAZIDA01. The sequence continues at coordinate 5,843 of CAZIDA010000150.1, read as the reverse complement.
ATTGTTCCAGGAGGACGACGGCTTGCGCGAGGTCCAGGGAATGGGAAAGGGATGCATGAATGCGGGTGATGCGGTTCTTATGACAAAAAGATTTTACCTTCCCATGGACAACAACCGCGGGTTTTCCAAGCGCGTCGTTCACAATCTCGATTTCGTCGAACCGAGCGCCCCCGCGCCAGCCCGTGCCCATCGCTTTGAAAAACGCTTCCTTCGCGGCAAAGCGCGCCGCAAAATGCTGGGCGCCCTTCGCCTTGGACTCGCAATATTCAATTTCGCGCGGAGTAAAGAGTCGTTTCTTCAACCCTCCCGTGCGCGCCAACGTCTTGGCGACGCGTTCGATTTCAATGACATCTGCGCCTATGCCAAAAATCAATGAACCCTCAGTCGTTTGAAATGAGTTTCTGCGCCAATTGCTTCGCCTTCCCGTCTTCTCGATTCAGTTCGTGAAAGAGAGAAACGATCGATCAGACGGCGCGACGCTTCGGTATGACCGGTGAGATTATAACGTGCGTGGGAATTTGGAGATTTGAAATTTAGAAAATTGCAGCCGGGCGCCAAGTTTGGCTTTGGTTGAGGCGGCGAAGCCGCCGGATAAGTCCGTTGGCCCGTCCCGCCCCGAAAATAGGCGCCTTGGATGTTTGGGTAGCCGGGATTCGCCCGCATTTGGCGAACCCCGGATATCCGGGATGCTCTCCGCCTACGGCGGAAGCATCCCGGCTACCACATCATTTTCATCCCCTTGAGCGCTCGGCGCGGCGACCATGAGCGACTGCTCCGAGGATGTCTGAGAGGGCCGTGTGAGTTCCGTGTTCGATGGGTGTCGGAACAATCGGGGTTAGCGAGCACACGCGTCGCGCAAGGCCGAGCCGAGCTGATCGGTTTCAAGCAAAAAAGCATCGTGACCGTGCGGGGAGCGCAACTCCACATAATCCACCGGCTTGCCGAGATGATTGAGAATCTCGGCGCCGCAGCGCACGTCCGAAGCGGGATAAAGCTGGTCGGAGCTGATGCCGATGACCAGGGTGCGGCAAGCCACGCGCTCCAACGCCGCCTCCACGCTGCCGCGATTCTCGCTGAGGTCAAACAAATCCATGGCGCGCGCAAAAAGGTTGTAGGTAAACGGATCGAAACGTTTGACGCTTTTCTTGCCCTGATGCCGCAGCCAGGATTCAACATTGAACAGGCCGGGTTCAGCAAGCGTCGAGCCGGGAGGCTTGAACCATCCGCGGCCGAATTTCTCTTGTAAGCTTCCGGGCGAGCGATAACTCAGCATGCCGACGCCGCGCGCGATCACATGACCCCAGTCAGCGGCGGCGCCGGGCTCGGCGCTGTTGGCGTCGAGCTCCACGCCGCGGCGTTGCAGCCAATTCCATCCGATCTGAAGCGGTGTGGTGCGCAACGGGGCCGCCACCACCGCCGTTAAATCCACTTGCTCGCCGGCTTCGATGGCCCACTCCCACGCGATCATGCCGCCCATGCTGGGACCGATCACCAAGCGCAGCCGCTCGATGCCGAGTTGGCGCAGAAAAATTTGTTGCACGCGCATTATGTCCAGCGGCGTGAGCAGCGGAAAGCGTTCGAGATAGGGTTGGCCGTCGGGAGCGGGGAAGCGAGGTCCGGTGGTTCCGTAACATCCGCCCAAGAGATTCGGGCAGATGACAAACCATCGCTTCGTGTCGATGGCGCGATCCGGGCCAATGAGCGGCTCCCACCATCCCACCGGCTGACCGGCAAAATCACCGGTGACATGACAGTCGAGCGCCAGGGGATGAATGACCAGCACCGCGTTGTCCCGCGCCGCGCTCAGTTCGCCCCACGATTCGTAGCTGACTTGAATCTCCGGCAAATGCCCGCCCCGCGCGAACGTCAAGCCGTGCGGCAAGTCGAGTTGAACCACCTTGCCCAACTCACGTATCGACGAGTCCCACCACAGATCGCGATGTTCATTCATGCAGTCGAAACTCCAAAAGGAGAGCGCTGTGAGCCGTGCTTCTCAAACACATTCCGGAGACGCGGGTTTGTCCCGACGAGTTCAATGGCCGTTGAGACGAAGTATTTCTATCTCACCGGCGTCGGTCGCGCAAGGAGAAAAACCGGCGCCGGCCCTCCGCCGAGCATCCGGGTCCTCCAGTGGTATCGGCGGGTGTTTGGAAAACTTCCCCGGTGAAATTGAAACCGGCGCATTGGGATGACGATTGCGTCGAAGCGCGTTAGAATCAAATTTGTCGTGGGCGAGGATGACGACAGCCGGGAGGAGGAAAAATGTTTTGTCCTCAGTGCCGTTCTGAATTCGTTGAGGGGATAACGCAGTGCAATGATTGCGATGTGCCGTTGGTGGAATCGCTGCCTCCGGATCCGAGCGAGAGCCAAGCGCACCCCGATGTTCATTTGGTGACCGTGTTGGCGCCGCAAGATGAAGTCCAGTTCGATCTGGCTTGTTCCATGCTCGATGAGGCAAAGATTCCTTACGTGGTCAAGAACCACGGCGTGCAGGATCTCTTCGGCATAGGACGTTGGGGCGGCTACAACTACGTCACCGGGCCTACGGTACTTCAGGTCGATGAGAGCGATGCGGCCGCGGCGAAAGAGTTGCTCGAATCTTTGGAGGCCGGGAGCGACGCCGGCAATTGATGAGGGCTGAAATTTATGGGCGATGGTTTCTCAGAGTTTGAGAAGGAAATCCTTTCGCATTCATTGCCGCATGCGTCCGGCCAACACCGTGGGCGGAGACTATTTAAACATTCTCGGCTAGCCGTGCGTGGAAGGTACTGGTAGCCGAGGTGCGTTCTCTGCACCTCGGGTGATCGATGGGTTTGGAATAGCGCGTTGGGTAGATGGTTGGCGAAGTCCGAGGTGGGCCAGGAGCGGCCACCTCGGCTACCGGTGCGTGGAAGGTACTGGTAGCCGAGGTGCGTTCTCTGCACCTCGGACAGTTGATGTAGCGATCACCCCCGGTATTCATCCGATAAATGGATGTAATCGATTTGAATAGGACATGCTGCGACTACCGGTGAATCCAGTGAAAAATTATTGTAGCTTGACCAGCGCCATTGGTCCGGTGAAGTGACCAGTCCTTTCCGGACGGGATTCAGATGCATGTACTCCATGCGCTTGTGAAACTCTTTGGCGTTTCGGACAAAACGGTCGAAGAACGCAGACTGCCAAAGGCTTCCCCTTCTGTTGTAATGCGTGTTGAGATTTTGCGTCGCGGACCTTTTCACATCATGCAAGACACGTGAAATGGTCAAGGGGTATTGTGGCCAAATGGCAGCGTGCCAGTGGTCGGGCATCAAGACATATCCGCACAACAAGAATCCCAGGTGTTTGCGTTTGAGTGATAGGACATCAATCAGGATTTCAAATTCAGGGTTACCGAATGGCGGCACATCCGGCAGAATCCGCGAAGTAACAAAGAAGATGCGGTCGGTGGTCCTTAAGCGATGTATGCGTGCCATAAGAGTAAAAGGGGGGGAAGGTTATAGAGGAAGATCAACGAGTACCCCACGATCATTCGAGCATGAGAAGGATACCACAGAGGAGTAGTTTTGGGTAGCCGAGGTGCGTTCTATGCACCTCGGGTGGTCGATGGGTTTGGAATAGCGCGTTGGGTGGATGGTTGGCGAGGTCCGAGGTGGGCCAGGAGCGCCCACCTCGGCTACCCGAGCGCGGAAGGTACTGGTAGCCGAGGTGCGATGTGTGCACCTCGGATGGTTGATGAGTTTGGAATAGCGCGTTGGGTAGATGGTTCGTGAGGTCCGAGTTGGGCCAAGAGCGCCCACCTCGGCTACCGGTGAGTTATTTCATTCCATTCGGCAACAACACCACCTTGCCGCTGTTGCCGGACATCATCAAATCCATGGCCTTGGCGTAATCGCGCAGCGCGAATTTGTGCGTGATGATGGGTTTGGGATTGACCAAGCCGGATTCCAGCAGCCGCGCCGCTTTGTACCACGTGCCGAACATGGTGCGGCCGGTGATGCCCAGGACGCGAATGCCGCGCATGATGACTTCGGTATTGAGATCGATGGTTTGTTTGTCGTTGTAAAGTCCCAGCAACGAAGCGCGGCCGCCGGGCGTGACCATCGCCAGGCCTTGATGCAGCGCCTTCGTGTTGCCGCTCATCTCGCACATCACGTCGACGCCGTCGCCGTGCGTCAATTCTAAAACCTCTTTCACCACGTCGGTTTTAGTGGGATTGAAGATGTGCGTGGCGCCCATTTGCTTCGCCAAGTCGAGGCGGTATTCATTCACGTCGGTGGCGATCAAAGTCGTCGCGCCGCAGGCCCGCGCCACGGCCACGGCAAACAAACCCACCGGACCGCATCCCACCACGACGCACGTCTTTCCGGCGATGTCCTCGGCCAGCACCGTGTCGATGGCGTTGCCGAGCGGCTCTTGAATCGTCGCCACCTCCGGCGGCAGCGCGCGCGAATTCTTCCACGCATCCACCTCCGGCATCTTCATGTATTCCGCAAAAGAACCGTTGGTGTCGACACCCAAAATTTTCAGATTGCGACAAATCTCCGGTTTTCCGGTCTTGCACTGAAAGCAGAGGCCGCAGGGAATGTGCGTCTCCGCGGAAACGTAATCGCCCACCTTGATCGACGACACCTCGGCGCCCACTTCCACCACTTCACCGGCGACTTCGTGACCCATGATCTGCGGCGGTTTGATGCGATGCGCCGCCCAATCGTTCCATTCGTAAATGTGAACGTCGGTGCCGCAGATGGAACAGGCGATCACCTTGACCAGCACATCGTGAGGCCCGATGGTCGGAACCGGCGCTTCGCCCCACTCCGCTCCAAATTGCGGTTTCGTCTTGATGACAGCGTTCATCGTCGTCGCTGGACTCATGGGAACTCCTCTTCAGGTAGGATGATGACAAGTTGGCTTGCCGAAAATGCAGAATGATGATTGATGCCCTGCCTCCGAATTGCCCGGCAGAGGCTTATCTTAGCACAGCTTCGAGAAGTTCGGAGAGCCGCGGGCGAAAGCGACAAGGGGATGAAGCCCATGGTGAAGCGGCGATCTTGGATTTCGTCGCCATTCGTTTTTGCCATAGAATATCGGCAGGTGCAGACGGATTGGAATCAGGCGATCCTAGCCAATCGGAAATTGAACTAGGGAAGCGTCTCGTTTTTATGCTCGTTCTGAATTGAAGTGGCTGCTTCAACAGGGAAGTTTGAAATCAGGAGTCCCGTCATGAAAGTTTCCTTGGAGACCGAGAACGGTTTGCTCGCCTTGAACCCGTTTGTGGAACGATTGATCGGAAATTTGTTGTGGGGAATCTTGCAATCCTTGCATGCGCCGGGCGACATCCGGTCGGCGGAGTTCGCCATTCAAGATGAGCAGGCGCACATTCGCGCTTCGGGGCAGGACGTGTCGTTGGTGAATCCGTTTGCTCAGCGCACGATTCTCGATTTGTTGCGCGCGATACTGAAAAATCTGAAAGGCGGATCCGAGATCAAGCGCGCCGTCTTTCGACTGGAGCGGGACGCATGAAGCTGGTGATGGTGGGCGGGCATTCGCGAAACATCGGAAAGACTTCGGTCATCGAAGGACTGATTCGCGGCCTGCCTGATTTGCCTTGGACGGCGGTGAAGATCACGCAGTACGGTCACGGCGTCTGCGCCGTGAACGGCGAATCGTGCGGCTGTGCGGTGAGCGAACATCGCTTCGCCATTCTGGAAGAAAAGGAATCGTCGCCGCGGGCCGATTCGACGCGCTTTCTGGCGGCGGGGGCGCGCCGCTCGTTGTGGGTTCGAACGAAACAAGGCGAACTGTTTACCGCATGGCCGTCGCTGCAGGAGGAGATCGCCTCGGAGGCCTTCGTGATTGTCGAG
>CAZIDA010000149.1:0-7616 GCA_964537865.1 uncultured Acidobacteriota bacterium | reverse complement strand
TCCCGGCGGTGGTGATGACTTGCGCGCCCCAGACTTTGGCAATCTGAACGGCGGCGCTTCCGACGCCGCTCGACGCGCCCCAGATGAACGCCCACTGGCCCGGTTGAACCGCGGCCTTGTTCACCATCATTTCCCACGCCGTGAGATAGACCAGCGGAATCGCCGCGGCCTCATCAAAGGAGAGCTTCGAAGGAATCGGAATGAGGCGACGCCGATCCATGGCCACGAACTCCGATTGCACCCCGTTGTCTTGTTCGCCGCCGATGGCGTAGCGGGGGCAATAATTTTCGCGCCCGGAAAGACATTCCACGCATTCGCCGCAACCATATCCGGGAACGATGAGCACGCGGTCTCCGGCCTTCAAACTTTGAACCAACTCGCCGGTCTCCTTGACTACGCCCGCCGCGTCGCTGCCCATCACCATGGGCAGAGGAAGTTTCAGTCCCGGCATCCCGTTTCGCACCCACAGGTCCAGATGATTGAGCGCCGTCGATTTCACTTCCACCAACGCCTCATGCGGACGAACCGGAGGAACGGGGACTTCATCGATGCGCAGTTGATCGATTCCACCGTGAGCGTGAATCCGGATGGCTTTCATGAGTGAGCTCCTTTCCGCGGAAAAGAATTTCGATGCCCGCCGCGTCGACGGTTTGCGTTATTGGTTCATCTCCGTGCCGGCCATGGTCCACGTCATCCACTCCTGAATGGTTTCAAAAGGCAGCGGCGATTCCGCAATTCGCAGAACGGAGACGGCGTTGGCGGAGCGGCTCTGCATGGCTCGCGAGATGGCTTCCGAAGTCAAGAGGTCGCGCACCAACGCTTTGGTGGGGCTGTCCAGCTTGGCGCCGGAGAAATGCGCCACGTACTTTCCTTCCGACACTTTCCACCACAGCACAAAATTTCTTTTGTTCATGAGTTCCTCCCATGGCGTGCAGAATTCTTAAAAAAACTATGACAGACATTCGCAAAATACAGCGGCAAATCATGATCGGCGGCGCATCCGCCGCGGCGGACGCCGCGGCTATCCAAGCTTAGTTCCCGAGCGACCTTGGCGAAAGAATCATTCCTCGTCTTCATTAATGCATCACGATCTCCGAATTTTCCGCCGGCTTCTTCATGAACAAGAGCAGCGGCAGCAGCGCCAGCATCATCACTCCCAACATCCAGAAGTCTTCGACGAAGGCGTTCATCATGGCATTGCGTTGCATCAAGCCGCTCAGAAGACCGACGGCTTGATGTTGCGCGCCGGCAGCGTCCATTCCCTGCGCGACGGCCATTCGCTGCAATCCTTGCATCCGCGCTTGAAAGTTCGGATTGAAGGGATTCAATTGCTCCGTGAGGTGCGCCTGCTGAAGCTGCTCTCGCCGTGAAAGCAGGGTGGCCACGATGGCAATGCCGAAGCTGCCGCCCAGATTCCGCATCAAGTTGAACAATCCGGTTCCTTCGTTCAACCTTTCCTTGGGCATCGACGCAAAGGCCGCCGTGTTCACCGGTATAAACAGAAACGCCAGCCCGATGCCTTGAACCACGCGCGGCCAGATGAAGTTGGAAAAGCTGCAATCCAAATCGAAGTGGGACATCTGAAAGACCGAGGCCGCCGTGATGATCAAACCGATGGCGATCATCCAGCGCGGATCCATGCGTTTGCTCACCAGTCCCCCCACCAGCGGCATCAACACCAACGACGCAACGCCGCCCGGTGAAATCACCAAACCCGAAAGCATCGCCGTGTAGCCCATCAAGGTTTGCAAGTAGATGGGCAGCAGCACGATGGAGCCGTAGAGCACGAAGCCGGTCATGAAGATGAGAATCATGCCCATCGAAAACGTGCGGTCTTTGAGGACGCTGAAACTGACCACCGGATGTTCCGTCCGCAGCTCCCAAATCACGAAAAAGATCAGCGCGAGGACGGAACACACGGTCATGCGCGCGATGAAATTCGATTGGAACCAATCGTCGCGTTGGCCTTTGTCGAGAATCACCTGCAGGAATCCCAACCCCACGGCCAGCAAGCCCAAGCCGACGGCGTCGATTTTCCCGATCTTCTTCTTGAGCGCTTTGATGTACGGCGGATCGAAGACCACCATCTGCGTCACGAAAACGGAGAGCGCGCCCACGGGAATGTTGATGAAGAAAATCCATCGCCACGAGTAGTTGTCGGTGATCCAGCCGCCCAAGGTCGGGCCGATGATGGGCGCGAACAACACGCCCATTCCGTAAACGGCCGCCGCCATGCCTCGCTTCTCCATGGGAAACGATTCGAACAGGATGGCTTGCTCCGTCGGTTGAAGCCCGCCGCCGCCGAGCCCTTGCAGCACGCGGAAGAAAATCAGGAGGCTCAGCGAAGGCGCCAAGCCGCACATCAACGAAGAGACCGTGAACAGAATCACGCACAACTGATAAAAACGCTTTCGCCCGATCAGTCCGCCCAACCACGGCGAGATGGGAAGGATGATGGCGTTCGAGATCAAGTACGAGGTCAGCACCCAGGTTGCTTCGTCGACGCCCGCCGAGAGGCTTCCCGCGATGTGTGGCAGCGCCACGTTGGCCACGCTGGTGTCGAGCACTTCCATGAACGTGGCCATGGTGACCGTGACCGCAATCAACCAGGGATTGATGCGGGGCATGCCGTCGGCGTGAAAATTCGCATCCGGGACGCCGGAGGCCGACGCGAACGGCATCGGCGTCTCATTCATGAAAGCATCTTGTGCGATCGACGACATAACTCTTCCTTCACGATTCCCGCGCCGGAATCCTTCAGCCTGCCGGCGCCTGCGAATGAAACGCCTGACGCCGACGACGACTTCGTTGACCTAATGCGTCCTCGCTTCAGCGAGTGTGGATCGTGGCCACCACGTTCATGCCCGGTCGCAGCACTTCGCTGGGATTGTGATCGGTGAGGACGATTTTCACCGGAATCCGCTGCACCACCTTCACGTAATTGCCTGTGGCGTTTTCGGGAGGCAACAGCGAAAACACCGCGCCCGTCCCCGCCGCAATCGAATTCACCTTGCCGTGAAACGTCTTCCCGGAATAAGTGTCCACATCGATGTCGACCGACTGGCCGACCTGGACGTTTTTCAATTGCGTCTCTTTGTAATTGGCCACGACCCACACATCATCCAACGGAACGATCGCCATCAGGGGCTGGCCGATGGCGACGTTCTGCCCGACTTCCACGGACTTCTTGCTGATTTCTCCGTGAACGGGCGCATAGATTTTGGTGTAACTGAGTTCCAGCTTGCGCGCCTCGACGTTGGCTTCCGCTTGTTGCACGCGAGCGTTGGCCGTCGAGGATTGCGATTGCGAAATAGAAACCTGCGCGGGCGCGGTGTGGGCGCTCAGCAACTTGGCGTTGGCGTCGCTGAGCTGCGCCCGGGCCAATTGCACGCGCGCTTGCGCCGCTTGCACCCTGGCGCGGGCCGCCTGTTCGTTCTGCTCGGCGCTGGTCACGCGCGCTTCCGCGGCCACATCCGCATTCTCGGTCGCTTCCAACATCTGCCGGGGAATCTCTTCCTTCGCCGCCAATTTCCGATAGCGTGTCACATCGTCGCGGGTCTTTTTCAAATTCGATTTCGCGGCCACCACCTCCGCCTCAGCGGCTTCCGCCATGGCGCGCGTTTGCACCAAATCTTTCTCCGCCGTTTCAATGCCGGCATGGGCCATGACCACGCCGGCCTCCGCTTGATCGACCTGGGATGTCGTGGTTTGGCTGGTCACACCCACCTGCGTCGCGGAAGCTTTCGCCGCCGCTTGCGCCACCGCCAGCTCCGCTTCGGCCTGATCCAGGCGAACCTGATAATCGCGATCGTCGATCTCCGCCAACAACTGTCCCGCCTGCACTTCCTGATTGTCGTTGACGTAGACCGCCTTGATGAATCCGGTGGCTTTCGGACTGATGACGATGATATGTCCGGCCACTTGCGCGTCATCGGTGCTCACATGCCCGCTGGAATAAATTCGCCAGGCGCCGAAGACGATGGCAAAGGCCACGCCCCCGATGATCAATCCCAAACGCAATTGCCTCTTGCGTTTGGCGTTGAAGCCGTTGCCCGCGGGCGGCGCCCCCGTGTTCTTTTCCGTTGGATGAGTGCTGTTTGGCTCGTTGGCCATTTCTCTTCTCCTCATGCGCTGTCGTTATGACGTTCGGTCGAGCCCCGCAAGTTGATCCTTCCGAAGCTTCTGTTCCCGGGCGAAAATCCTTGCGCGCCGCGATTTATTGATACGCCTTCTCGACTTCTCCCAAAGCGCGATCCAGATTCACTCGAGCCAGATTGAACAGGTACAACGCGTCGACCTTTCGATCGCGCGCCTGTTCGAGGGAAGTTTGCGCTTGGACGACTTCGATGTTGTTGGTGACGCCTTCTTGGAACCGATCCCGCGACAACTCCAATTCCGTTTCCGCCAGCTTCAAATTCTCTTCGGCGACGGCCACTTGCTGCCTCGCCGATTCGATCGTCTTCATCGCCATGCGGACTTCCATTTCGACTTGCTGCTCGGTGTCGCGCATCCGGATGTCTTCCTGGCGCACGCGCACCGACTGCTCGGCGATGCGGCCTTCGCGCCGCCCGCCGTCAAAAATGGGAATCGTCGCGGTCACGCCATAAGCGCGCGTGGGCAGCGCAAACTGTTCGGGCGTCAATCCGCTGGAACCGTAATTCGCGACAAACGCCAGCGACGGAAGACGCTCTCCTTTGGCGGCGCTCAATTGCAGCTTGGCAACCTTTTCCCGCTCCGCCTGGGACTGCAATTCCACGCGATTTTCTTGAGCGGTCTCCAAGGCCTGCGTCACGGTCATCGACGGAACGTCCTGAAGCGTCATGCCGTCGAGCAATTTCAAACCGGATCCGACGCTTTTCCCCATGGCTTTCAGCAAGCGAAGTTTGGCGTCTTCGTACGCCACTTCATTGCTCAGGAGATTCTGTTGCTGCTGGGCAAGCTGCACCTGGGCCCGAGTCACATCCACTGCCGTGCCCACTCCGGCGTCTTTTTGGTGCTCCGCCAAATCCAGCAAACTCTGATCGAGGCGAATGTTTGCTTGCGTGGCGTCGATGTGCGCCTGCGCCTGGAGCACGCCGTAGTAAAGCGCCGCGATGGCGGCTATCGTGTCGCGGCGCGCCCGCTCCGCTTCGAGCGTGCTGAGTTTGTGGCCGGCGCGCGCCGCTTGGTATTGCCGAATCGCCGAGAAATTAAAAAGGGTTTGCTGCAAATAGGCGCGCGCGTCAAAGGTGTCGAACGGCCCAATGAACGGATTAAAGGCGCTGAACATCGGAAGGCTCGAAAAATCCAGCCCTTCCGCTCTCAGGTTCACGGTCATATTCATTTGAGAGGCGCTCCCATTCAGATTGGGAAGCAGCGCCGCCAGCGCCTGATGCGACCGCGCCTTGGCCGCATGGGTCTCTTCCTGGCTGAGCTGAACTTGCGTGTTGTTGTGCAGCGCGATCTCGACGGCTTGGCGCAACGTGATAACCAACGGACCGGTGGAACTGGCTTGAGCCGCGGAACTCGGTGGCGCCGTTTGCGCGTAGACCGGGGATATCGCCGTCGCCAGCATCCCCATGACAAAGGTCAGACCGACCACGCTCGCCAGCGCCGGCTTGAGCCTCACGGTCGCATGACGCCGACTCAGAGGAACCAGATGGAGCAGCCATCGCGCCGCCCAAAGGAGAACCGTCATCACCACTCCCTCAAAGCCGAGAATCTGATATTCCCGCGCGAGCATTCCCCAACCCGCCGTCATTCTTCGGTCGCCGACACATTCCAGTAATTTATGCATGGCTTCTTCTCCGGAACTAAGTTCATTCCCACGCGCTCGTCTCAAAACAACTTCAGTGAATCGACCGCCTCAAGAACCTATCGGGCATCGGAGTCGATGACGCACCGCTTCAACTTTGAGCCTTCCAGCAGATCCTTCAAGAACATGTTGCAGCCGACGATCTTGATGCGGGGACAATCCACTTTTTTCAAAAGCTGCAGGCCGCTGCGATCAATGGAGGTGACCGAGGAAAAATCGAGCACCAAGCGGTCCACTTCGCCTTTCAGGATGTCTCGGCAAGTTTGCTCGAACTCCTGCGCCCAAGCTCCACAAATTTTCCCTTCCACCTTCAACTCCACGGTCTTTCCATCATCCTTCTCGCTCTTCGAAATCTTGATCATCGCCTTACCCTTCTTCACCGCGGGGCTTTTCGAACTTTCCCCAACCAAGATTCAAACTCCACTGCGGCGCTATCTGTTAGCGCAAGCTCACGGCCAACCTGATTGGGCGCTAGAGAATTTCCATAATTCCATGAAAATAAAGAGAAGGAATCCCGTGGCGACGATTTCTATGAATCAACTTCAGATGGAGGCGTGACGATTTTACATCGCGCTGATGAAATTCCGTCAAAAAACATTGCGCTCGACGACGGACAGCGCCCGCGCCGACATCACACTGTCCAGTTTCACTCTCGCCCCTTCAGCCCAAAATTGGAACCGGTCTGACGTTTTTAGTAACGTTCTCAGACCTGCGAATTTTTCTTAAACCATTGACGGAGAAGGAGAAATTCATTTGGCGATTGAGTTGCCATAAACGAGTATCGAAGTCTGGAACGCCAGTTTGTTGATTGTGGCATAAGGTCAAAACGCAGTCGGGTGACAGGAACTTCGAACTCGGACGATGAATCAAAACGAAGAACTTTCAAAGAAGTGAGGGTGGCAAAAATGAGACGTCAGAAAAATGAACCGTGGATTGGTGGTCCCGTAGGCTGCAATGTTCGGACATTCAGCGACCCCTTCCTGAATTCCGTGGCGGCATTGGAAATTCCTTCAAGAAGCCAAATGGAAATGCAGGCGTCGGAGTTGACGCTGCGGATTGGCCCGGTGGTATTCACGGTGGAATGTCGCACTCATCAGATGGCGCAAACCATCTATCAACATCTCTCCAACTTTGTGGGCAAGCCGGAAGAATCGGCGTTGCGGCTGATTTGTGATTCCAAGCCCGAGCTGGGCATGGAGTGGACGCCCCTGGTGATGCGAAATCCCGTGGAGCGCCGCTCCAATTATTGGGTGCTCCGCACTCAGAATTTTGAAGCCTCCTATTTCCCGCGATACCACATGGCCTGGGCGGCGCTTCCCGAAAACATTCGCGCCTTCCAGGGGCTCACGCAAATGCTGCTTTCGCTGTGGACGGAGGAGCGCGGGGGAATCTTGATTCACGGGATGACGGTGACCCATCGGAACTCCAGTTATGTTTTCGTCGACTGCGTGGATCATCACACCGCCGCTTCGGCTCGAACTTCGAACCAGCACCCGTTGCTCGGTGAAGAAACGTCGGTGTTGGCGCCGACCAGCCAAGGCGACTACTGTGCTTATCAAACGCCTTTCGGTGACGACTCTTCCGGCGACGTGGTGGAAGTCGATGCCGCGCCTTTGGCGGGAATCGTTTTTCTGGACGAGTCTGCGCCCTCGAGCATGACCACGATCACACCGGAAGAAGCGCTTCCGCTTCTGACGCGCCGCGCCATGGATTTCGCGAATGATCCGTCGAGCGCGGAACGGCGTCGCATGAACGCTTTGAAAATGCTGCAGGTCGTTTCGTTTTATCGGCTCTCTTCTTCAGGACAAAATCGATTTTGGGA
>CAZIDA010000148.1:0-7631 GCA_964537865.1 uncultured Acidobacteriota bacterium | reverse complement strand
GCTCATCACCATGTGTTCCGCGATCTGCCGGCGCATGGGCGTCATCGGCTCGATCGTCACACGGGGGCCCGGCGCCGTGGGCGCGCTGGGAGCAAGGGTGGGAGTTGGCGCCGGGCTCACAGGCGCCGCAGTTTGAACAACGGGTCTCGCAGCCGGGGCCGGTCGCGGCGAAGGCTGTGGCGGCGCTGCCGGTGGTGTGATCACCTTCGGCGCCGGACGTTGGCCTTGAGCCGCAAGGTAAGCTTCGACATCCTGCTTGGTGATGCGGCCTCCGATTCCCGTGCCTTTCAGCTTCGTCAAATCGATCCTGTACTCCTTCGCCATCTTGCGCACCAGCGGAGACGATCGAAGATTCTCTGCTTCTTCGGAAGGCGCTGCTGCCGGCGGCGGAGCGACAGGCGCGACCGCGGGCTCCTTTGTTGGCGCCGCCGTCTCCTTGGACGGCGGAGGAGTCGGCGCTTTCTCTTGGGGCGGCGGTCCTGGCGTTGCCGCGGCGCCGGTTTCTCCGTCCAAGACGGCAACGACGGTGTTGATTTGGACGGTCTGTCCTTCGGGAACAAGAATCGAAGTCAATACGCCGGAGGCCGGCGATGGGATTTCCGAGTCCACCTTGTCGGTTGAAATTTCAAAGAGCGGCTCATCGCGTTTGACCGGCTCGCCGACTTTTTTCAGCCAGCGCGTGACGGTTCCTTCAAAGATGGATTCTCCCATCTGGGGCATGATGACGTTGGTAGCCATGAACTGAACCTTCTTTCTTCAAGATCGATGGGCTTTTGAATGGAAGCGGGAAATTCCATCGAAAGGCGATATATTCACCTTCGATGATCGAAGCCGCTGACTTCCCGGATCTTCAAACGTTCCTTCAATACGCCGCCAGCACGCGCGCCTGCTCCACCAATTTTCCGGCGCTCGGCAGGAAGCTCTCCTCCAGCGGTGGAGAATAAGGGACGGGAGTGTCCGGCGCCGTGACTCGCACCAGCGGCCCGTCGAGAAAGTCGAAGGACTTCTCGGCCAACATCGCGGCGAGCTCGGCTCCCACGCCCAGGGTTCGCGTATCCTCGTGCAAGAGAATTATTTTATTCGTCTTTTGCGCGGAATTCAAAACGGTTTTTTCATCGAGGGGATAGAGCGTGCGAAGATCGACCACCTCCAACTCGATCCCCTCTTGCGACAGTTGCTGCGCGGCGTCGAGGGCTACGTGAACCATGGCGCCGTAAGTGACGACGGAAATATCTTTTCCCTCACGCGCCACGCGCGCCTGACCCAGCGGCACGATGTAATCGTCGTCGGGAATCTCCTCTTTGATGCGGCGATAAAGAAATTTGTGCTCAAAGAAGATGACCGGATTGTTGTCGCGAATGGCGGCTTTGATCAGTCCTTTGGCATCGTACGCCGTCGCGGGCTGAACCACTTTCAACCCCGGTGTGTGCACGAAATACGCTTCCGGATTCTGCGAGTGGAACGGTCCACCGTGCACGCCGCCGCCGGACGGGCCTCGAATCACGAGCGGCGCCGCCTGTCCCCAACGAAAATGCATCTTGGCGGCGTAGTTGATGATCTGGTTGAAGGCGCAGGAAATGAAATCCATGAACTGCATTTCCAGCACCGGGCGCATTCCCATGACGGCGGCGCCAATGCCGGCACCGACGATGGCCGATTCGGAAATGGGCGTGTCGATGACTCGACGCTCGCCAAAATGCTCGAGCATTCCCGCGGTCACTTTGAAAGCGCCGCCGTAACGACCGATGTCTTCTCCCATGAGGAAGACGTTCGGATCGCGCTCCATCTCTTCCCACAACCCTTGGCGGATCGCTTCAAGATAAGTTGTCGTCGCCAAAATCTCACTCCATTCGGCGCCCGAGAATTCCTTCACGAACCGGCGCAGGCATAACCGCATCGATGCGAGAAAAAATCCCCTGCGGCGATGCCGAATTATTCTTCCGGGTCTTCTTTGTTCTCGCCCTCGGCCAGCGCCGATTCCATTTCAATCTGGGCTTCGATCTCCTCCAGTTGTTTGGAGAGATCGTCCCGATGAACCATCTCTTCGGTGGCGAGCCGGTCGTAAACATCCTTCTCGTATTTCTTTTTGGTGGCCTTCGAGGCCGCCACATAAAACTCGTACGAAAGCTTCTCGCGTTCGATGGCCTGCTTGATAATCTCAGCCTGCGCTTTGAGCTCCAACACTTTCGGAGAGTCCATAGCCTCCGCCTCTAATCCGCATACACCCCGGGCAACTCCGTGTTGTCATCCGGCAGGGGACTGGCTTCCGCGAATGCCACATCGGCGTCGAGTTCCTGGGTGATGCGGTCGATGATGGTTTGTTGTTCTTCGTGGGTCATGATGCCGTGGTCGAACAAGTATTTTTCAAAGCGTAGAATGGGGTCTTTCTTTTTCCAGGTCTCGAAAAGCTCGGCAGGCACGTACTTGGCGTCGTCGTGCTCGGCGTGCCCCTTCATCCGAAAGGTCAGGCACTCGATGAGCGAGGGTCCCTTGCCGGCGCGCGCGCGATCGGCGGCGGCGCGAGTGGTTCGGTACACTTCCAGCACGTCGTTGCCGTCGATGGTGACGCCGTAAATTCCATAAGCCTGCGCAAAGTCGGAGATGCGCGTGTTCTTCATTTGACCGGTGACGGGCGTGGAATAGGCGTACTGATTATTCTCCGCGATGACAATGAGCGGCAGATTCTTGACCGCCGCAAAATTCAATCCCTCGTGGAAATCGCCGACGCGCGTGCCGCCGTCTCCAATGTAAGTCAGCGCCACGCGATTCTCGCCGCGCAACAAGGAGCTCAACGCGATGCCGTTCATGACGGGAATCAACGCGCCCAGCATCGAGATGCACGCCATCACGCCTCGATCCAGATCTCCGAAATGAAGATTGCAGTCTCGCCCATGCGTTGGACCCGAGGCGCGGGCCATGTATTGGCAAAAAATATCTCGGGGCTTGTAGCCGCGAACCAGCGTCGAGCCCAGGTTGCGGATCATCGGCCCCAACACGTCCTGCTTTTCCAGCGCATAAGCCGAGCCTACCGAGATGGCCTCTTGGCCGAGGCTGGAATACAACCCGCCCACCACTTTGCTCTGCCGATACAAGAGCGTCAGCCGCTCGTCGACGCTTCGGTTCAGGCGCAAGAAATAGTAAAGCTCAAGGAGGTTCTCCTTGGGCAGACCTGAAGCCGATTCAGAATCGCGGCGGGGCCTCGGTGACGGCTTTCGAGACGCAATTCGCGCTTTGGGCGCTTTGCCTTTTGCGTGTTTTACCGGAATAACCTACTCCTGATCAATGATAGTCAGTCCTCAATGAATGATCCGGTTTTCACCGGCGCTTGAGGGCAATTATAACAAGCTTTGTGTTAAATATGAATTGGCAAGTCGAAGGCCGCGTGCGCCGCTTCACCCATTGCTTCCGCAATGGTGGGATGGGCGTGAATCGTCTTGGCGATATCTTCCGCGGTAGCTTCCAAGTTCAGCGCGGCGCAGGCCTCGGCAATGATGTCCGTGGCGTGCGGACCGATAATGTGCACGCCCAAAATCTCCCCGAACTTCGCGTCGGAGACGATCTTCACGAAACCTTCGGTCTCTCCCAGGATAGCCGCTTTGCCCAACGCGGTGAATGGAAACTTGCCGATCTTCACTTTGTGCCCCCGCTCGACGGCTTTCTGCTCAGTCAACCCAACGCTGGCGACTTCCGGGTCGCAGTACGTGCAGTTGGGACAGAAGTCGTAATTGATCGGTCGAGGATGATGTCCGGCAATGTGTTCGACCGCCACGTGGGCCTCAAAAGAAGCGAGGTGCGCAAGCTGTTGCTTGGGGACGATGTCACCGATCGCATAAACGGAGGGCACGCTCGTTTGCATCATGTCGTTGATGAGAACAAACCCGCGCTCGGTTTTGATCCCCAGTTTTTCAAGGCCGATGCCGCTGGTGTTGGGCGAGCGACCGACGGCAATCAAAACTTTTTCGGAGTCGATGATGCCGGTCTTTCCATCAACGCTGCTCTTGACGGTGCCGGCGACGCTGTCTTTCTTCAAGTCTAACTTCTGAAGTGTCGTTTTCGTCATCACGGTGATGCCTTGCTTTTTGAAGCTCCGCTCCAACTCCGCGGCGGATTCTTGATCTTCAAAGGGAAGAATCTGCGGCAACATTTCGACGAGCGTCACCTTGCTTCCGAAGCGCGCGTAGATGGAGGCAAACTCCACGCCCACGGCGCCGCCGCCGATCACGACCATCGAACGCGGGACCGTTTCCAGCTCCAGCGCTTCGTTGTTGGTGATGATCCGCTGGCCGTCGACTTTGATGTTTGGAAAGACTTTTGGCTCCGAGCCCGTCGCCAAAATGATGTGCTTCGCCTCCAGAACTTTTTCTTCACCGGCGCCGGCTCGGACGCGAATCGCCGTGGGGGCTTCCAGCACGCCAAATCCCCGGTGAGTTTCCACCTTGTTCTTGCGAAGCAAAAACTCCACGCCTTTGGCGTTCTTGAGGACGATTTTGTTCTTGCGCTGCTGCACGACTTTCAAGTCGAGCGTCAGGTCTTTGTAGCCGATGCCGAATTCCTTCGAGTTTAAGAATTGCTGATAAAGCTTGGCGTTGAAGAGCAGCGCCTTGGTCGGAATGCAGCCTCGTAGGAGACAAGTCCCGCCGAATCGGTCGTCCTTTTCGACGAGGGCGGTTTTGAGTCCCAACTGGCCCGCTCGAATTCCGGCGACATAACCGCCCGGCCCACTTCCAATGATGATGACGTCGTACACGCTCATGAACCTCCGCTCAATTTGTGCCGTTCCACAGCCGCTTGCAAGGAGATAAAAATTTGTGTGATGCGGCGTGATTATAGCACAACGCCTTTCTCTATCGAGCAAACGGACGCGTCGCGGGTGGCTCATACATCGCATGCCGCAGCGCACGATGTGTGCGCCACCCGCCGTCACCACGTTGACAAATGAAGACCTCTACGATATTTTTATGCCGGATTTTACGCTTGGCTTGCATCTTTTGGGAAGGCTGGCTCTGAGCCGATGAATCTTATTCAAGAAGTTGTCGACGCCTCGGTGGCTCTGGTGAAGGGCTACGGAATTACTTTTAAACATCTCTTCCGTCCCACGATCACCGAAAATTATCCGGATGTGAAGCCGCATTTCGAAGAGCGATATCGTGGAATTCACGAGCTTCAGCGGGATGAGAACGGATTGGAAAAATGCGTTGCCTGCTTCCTCTGCTCGGCGGCTTGTCCGGCCAACGCCATTTACATTGAGGCGGCGGAGAATACGGCGCAAGAGCGCTTCAGCCAAGCCGAGCGCTATGCCAAGGTTTATAACATCGATTATGGCCGGTGCATCTTCTGCGGCTTCTGCGTAGAAGCCTGCCCGACCGATGCCATCACCCACGGCCACAAGTTCGAATTCGCGATTTACGACACCAAGGAATTGCTTTTCACCAAAGACAAGTTGCTGGTGCCGAATCCAAAAGAAGAGACCAAGTCGAAGCAACAGGCGGCCCGATTCGAAATCCAATTAAAAAAGACGCCCCGATCTTCTGGGACGTCTTTTTAGCGCGGGAAGGTTGTCGTACTTTGTGTGCAAACGCACTTTGAATGGCGGCAGGTGGGGGTAGCGCCACCTACCGCCATGCTTCTGCCCGGCGAGCAATTATCAAGGAGGAAAATGACTCGCGAGCAGAACTTGCTGATCCTCACCTCAAGGATCAAACTCCATTGAAAGGCGACTCACTTTGAACGCCTCTTCCACTTCACGGAACCGGGCCAAAGGCGAACTTCCTATCGACGCATCTTTGGTCCGGTCATCCGATTGAATTTGGTTCCACCGGCCACTTCCTATCCGCTCATCCGTCATTCCGGGTTCCTCTCCCACGACCATGACCGGCATCAAACGAGAACCAAGCATCCGAATCGTTATCTCACCCTTTCAGGACTTCTCTTTCGTACACCGGATGATGAAGCATGCGGCCAGCCAAACCTGAACGGCAATTTTAAGTGTAAGAAAGCAGAGGCCAACGATCCCTCAAACCATTCCAGAGAACTTCCTCTTGAAACGAGGGAGTCGAAAAGTCGGGGAAAAATTCCTTCTGAACCGGGAAGGGGCAGGGTATAATTCTCCGATAACCATTATGCGAAAAAACAGACCGATACTCATTGTGGATGATGATGCTTCCGCGCTCGAAATTCTGGCGATGACGATGGAGCAATGGGGCTACAGCACCATCAAAGCCAAGGACGGGGAAGAAGCGCTCAAAAGAATTGAAAAGGGCCACCCGGGCGTGATTGTGTCCGATGTGGTGATGCCAAAGCTGAGCGGCCTGGAATTGCTTCAACGGCTGAGGCAGTTGGATTGCGCTGCCAAGGTCATTCTGGTGACGGCGGAAGGAACCATCGATCTCGCCGTCGAAGCCATGAAGCAAGGCGCCAGCGATTTCTTGACCAAGCCCATCGACTTTAAAAAACTGCGCGCGCTTCTCGACAGCCTGTACGAAAAAGAGGCGGAGATTGAAGAGATCGACGATCTCGATCAGGTCTTGAAATCGGACGGGTCGTTTCATGGAATTGTCGGGCGCAGTCCGGCTATGAAGTCGATCTTTCAACTCATCCAAGATGTGGCCGGGAAAGACGCCGCCGTGCTGATTACCGGTGAAAGCGGGGCCGGCAAAGAGGTGGTGGCGAAAGCCATCCACGAAATCAGCGCAAGGACGGCGGCGCCGTTTGTGGCCGTCAATACCTCGGCCATTCCGGAATCGTTAATCGAGAGTGAAATTTTCGGTCACGAGCGCGGCGCTTTCACCGGGGCCGTCGACCGGCGGCAAGGCTGCTTCGAGCAGGCCCACAAAGGCACTCTGTTTTTGGACGAGATTGCGGAGATGCCTTTGAATCTTCAACCGAAACTGCTGCGGGTGTTGGAAGAGAATTGCCTGCGGCGGCTGGGCGGCAAGGAGCAGATTCCCATCGACGTGCGGATTGTGGCGGCGACGAATCGTCGCCCGGAGCAGGCCATGCGCGAGGGAAAGCTGCGAAAGGATCTGTATTACCGGTTGAGCACGGTTCACATGGAGCTGCCCGCGCTCGCCGAACGAGCGGAAGATATTCCGCTTTTGGTGCGGCATTTTGTCGGATTCTATAATCAAAAGCATAAGACGAAACTCAAATCGGTGTCGCCGCAGGCGAAGCAAATTTTGCTCGAGTACACTTGGCCGGGGAACGTCCGGGAATTGCGGAACGTCATCGAACGCGCGGTGATCGTCGCGAAGTCGGAGTGGATTGAGCCTCACGACCTTCCGGTTTATCTGACTCAGGCGGTGGCCGACCAAGAGGAGCTGATTACGATCAAGCCGGGGACCCCTTTCATGGACGCGGAGAAGGAGATTATTCTGAAGACGCTGAAAGCCACGGATCAAAACAAGGCGGAGGCGGCGCGCGTTCTCGGCGTGGATGTGAAAACCATTCGCAACAAGCTCAAGACGTATGGAATTAACGTCCCCGACCCGAAGTGAGAACATCTCGTTGGAAGGGCCCGTCGTAGATCCGCCGAGGCGGAATTTTAATCGGGCCGTTAGAGCGGCCCTAACAAAATAAGGAAATTGTTTTTCTGCCTCGTTTCGGCCGGCCTAAAGGCCGGCCCTTCTCGAGGC
>CAZIDA010000147.1:0-7644 GCA_964537865.1 uncultured Acidobacteriota bacterium | reverse complement strand
GACGGACTCGCTCGCTGAAATGCAGGAACAGTTGGGACGCGACAATCCGGTGGTGAAGAAGATCTTGAACGGACGAGCGCCCGCGCTGTTGGCCAAAGAATGGATCGAGGCGACGCGCTTGAATGATCCGGCCGTTCGCAAGCAGCTTTACGAAGGCGGCGCCGCGGCCATTCAAGCCAGTGACGATCCGTTGATCGCGCTGATGCGAACGGTGGATCCGGAAGCGCGCGTCGTGCGCCGCCAGATGGAAGACGAGGTGACGGCGGTCGAAACCAAAGACGGCGCCGTCATTGCCAAGATTCTCTTTTCAGAGCACGGCATGGAGACGCCTCCCGACGCCACCGGCACGCTGCGCCTGAGTTACGGCCAGGTGAAGGGCTACACGGAAGCCGGCAAGAAGATTCCGGCGTTCACCACGCTGGGCGGGGCCTATCGCTACGCGGAAGAGCACCATCAGAAACCACCGTATCAATTGCCGGCGAGTTGGATGCAGCACCAGGCGCAACTCGATCTGAAAACGCCGCTGGATTTCGTTTCCACCAACGACATCATCGGTGGAAACTCTGGCAGCCCGGTCGTCAATCGAAACGGCGAGCTGGTGGGAATTATTTTTGACAGCAATATTCACGGCCTGCCGTGGCGCTTCATGTTCGACGATACGGTGGGCCGCGCCGTCAGCACCGACGCGCGCGCCATCCAGGAAGCGCTGCGAAAAATCTACAACGCCCCGGCGTTGGCGGATGAACTTCTGAACGGGAAGATGACAACGCCGTAATGCAGTGGCGCAGGCACTCCTGTGGTGGTGCAGACACCCGCCGCGGCGGGTCTGCACCACCACTTCAATTCGAATTGACATCCCGCCGGGGTTCCCCTTACTCTCGCCGCAATGAAGGTTTCCGAGTTTGATTTCCATCTGCCGCCGGATCGCATTGCTCAATATCCGCTCAAGGACCGCGAGCAAGCCCGGCTGATGGTGTTGCGACGCGCCACCGGACAAATCGAGCATCATCATTTTTATGAGCTGGCCGAGCTGCTTTCGCCCGGTGATTTGCTCGTCCTCAACAACACGCGCGTCTTGAAGGCGCGATTGTTTGGACATCGCCTGGGAACGCGGGCCGATCCGATCCCCAAGAAGAGCCCTCTGAAATCGAAGATCGAGGTGCTGCTGGTCAAAGAGCTGCAGCCGCGGATTTGGGAGACCTTGGTCAAGCCGGGCCGCAAGATGCGTGTCGGCGAAGAGATTGTTTTTGGAGATGGGGAACTGCGCGGGATGGTGACGGCGCGAAGCGATCTCGGTTTGCGAACCATGGAATTCGAGTGCGCCGGAGATTTCTTGGAGACCGTCGAGCGGCTGGGACACGTGCCGCTGCCGCCGTACATCCGGCGCGATGATGTTCCTGAAGACGAAGCGGATTATCAAACCGTGTACGCCGAGCGTGTGGGCGCCGTCGCCGCTCCCACCGCCGGTTTGCATTTCACAAACGAGTTGTTATCGCGATTGCGGGAGCGGGGCATCGAGCAGTGCGAGATCACCTTGCACGTCGGATTGGGAACCTTCCGGCCGGTCCACGTCGAAAACGTGGAAGAACATCAAATGCACAGCGAGTGGTTTGAGCTTTCGGAAGGGGCGGCGCGGCAAATTGAAGAGACGCGTCGGAGGAAAGGCCGGATCGTGGCCGTGGGAACGACGGCGGTGCGAGTTCTGGAACACGTGGCGCGCACCGGGGAAGGACGGCTGGTCCCTGGCCGCGGCGAGACCGACATCTTCATTTATCCGGGATTTTCCTTTCGCGCCACCGACGCCCTCGTGACCAACTTCCACCTGCCGCAGTCCACGTTGCTCATGTTGGTGGCGGCGTTTGCGGGGCGCGAGACCATTCTTCAGGCCTATCGTATGGCGATAGAGCAGGGCTACCGCTTCTTCAGTTACGGCGACGCCATGCTGCTGCTGTGATCCCGCCGCGGCTTGGGCTTTTCTGCCGCTTCTTCGGCTTTTCCCCCGGTTTCTTCCGTGTTCTTTGGAAAAGATTTCACAAAGGCGATTTTGATTTTTCCCTTGACAAGAGTTGGCCGTAGCGGTACAATAACCCCCGCATCTAGTATTCCTGAGAAGTTCAGACACCATATATCAGATTTCTGACAGCTCTTTTACTCTTTGCCTTTTGCGCCATCTTATCGGGGTGGATGGACCTGTCGGCGACCGGGGAGGAAGTCAATCTCCAGGCCGAGGCGTCTCATTTTTTATTAAATTTCTATGAAGCTTCAGTGACAACCGCATCACTGGTTCTCGGCCATCTTAAAAATAGAGAAGAATGCATCAGGAGGAAACTATGGCCACCACCGATATCCGAAACAAGATTCCTGCGACAGATCAGATTCCAGCTCCCCACATTCCCTTTGAACCCAAGATCACGGAAAACGCCTTGAAGGTGTTGCAGCGGAGGTACCTCATCAAAGACGCCGAGGCGCAGGTGGTGGAGACGCCGGCGGAAATGTTTCTGCGGGTAGCGAGAAACCTCTCTCAAGCGGAATTGATTTACGGCGCCACCGAAGCGCGTCGCCAGGAGATCGAGACGGAGTTTTATAAGATGATGGCCAGTCTCGATTTCATTCCGAATTCGCCGACCCTGATGAACGCCGGGCGGGAGCTGCAGCAGCTTTCCGCCTGCTTTGTGCTGCCGGTGCCGGATTCTATCGACGGCATCTTCGAAGCGGTCAAGCGGGCCGCGCAAATTCACAAGACCGGCGGCGGCACGGGCTTTGCGTTTTCGCGCATTCGCCCGGCCAACGACATGGTCATGACCACGCGCGGCGTGGCCAGCGGGCCGGTCAGCTTCATGAAAGTTTTTGACGCCGCCACCGAGACCATCAAGCAGGGCTCCACGCGGCGGGGCGCCAACATGGGCATCCTGCGCGTGGATCATCCGGACATTCTGGATTTCATTGGCATGAAAGCGGACATGAAGACGCTCACCAACTTCAACATCTCCGTGGCCATCACGGAGCGATTCATGGAGGCGGTGGAGAAGAACGAAGAATACGATCTGGTGAACCCGAAAACGCAGCAGATGGCGGGCCGATTGAATGCCCGCGAGGTCTTTAATCTCCTCATCCACAACGCCTGGAAGAACGGCGATCCCGGCATCATTTTCTTAGATCGCATCAATCGCGCTCACACCACGCCGCACATCGGGCCCATTGAATCCACCAATCCTTGCGGCGAGCAGCCGCTCATGCCGAACGAAAGCTGCAATCTGGGCTCGATCAATCTGGCCAACATGCTCAGCGAAACCGGATCGCGCATCGACTACGAGCATCTCAGCCGCGTGATCCGGTTGTCGGCGCGCTTCCTCGACAACGTCGTGGACATGAACAAATATCCGGTGGACGCCATCCGGGAAATGACTTTGGGCACGCGCAAAATCGGCTTGGGCGTGATGGGCTGGGCGGACATGCTCTATCGCCTGCAGATTCCCTACAACAGCGACAAGGCCATCCAGTTGGCCGAAACCGTGATGGGCTTCATTCAGGATGAAGGTCACCGCACCTCGCAGGCGTTGGCCGAAGAGCGCGGCGTGTTTCCCTATTGGAAAGGATCCACTTACGAAAAGCGCGGCGTCAAGATGCGCAACTCCACCGTCACCACGATCGCACCCACCGGAACCATTTCCATCATCTCCGGATGCTCCGGCGGCATCGAGCCGGTGTTCGCGTTGGTCTTCTACCGCAACGTCATGGACAACACTAAGCTGCCGGAGATGCACGGTTATTTCAAAGAAGTTTTGGAGCGCGAGGGACTGTACTCCCAGGAACTGATGGAGAAGGTGGCGCAGCACGGCACGGTGGCGCACCTCGAGGAAATTCCGGAAGCCGTCCGGGAAGTTTTTGTGACGGCGCACGACATCACGCCCGAATGGCACATTCGTATGCAGGCCGCCTTCCAGAAGTACACCGACAACGCCGTTTCCAAAACGGTGAACTTTCCCTCGACCGCCACGCCGGAAGACGTGGAGCGCGTTTACATGTTGGCTTACGAACTGGGCTGCAAAGGCGTCACCATTTATCGCGACGGCAGCCGCGACAACCAGGTGCTGAACCTGGGAAAGATCAAGGAGAAATCCGTGGAAACCACATTGGAAGCCTCGGCTGAAACCGCTGGGCAAGAGCCGGCGATGGTGACGACGGAAATGACGACCGAAGAATATGTTCGTCCGGACTCCATGGACGCCAACAAGAAATTGCGGCCGCGTCCCTCGGTCGTCGACGGGAAGACGTACCGCCAACAAACGCCCATGGGCACGGCCTTTGTGACCGTCAATTCCAACAGCGATCAAGAGCCGTTCGAAGTGTTCACCAACGTCGGAAAGGCGGGCAGCGACACGTCGGCGGTTTCGGAAGCGATCGGGCGATTGATTTCGTTGGTGCTGCGGCTTCCCTCTTCGCTCTCGCCCACGGAGCGCATGAAAGAGATCGTGAAGCAACTCTCCGGCATCGGCGGCAAGCACAGCTTCGGCTTCGGACAAAACCGCGTGCGCTCGCTGCCGGACGCGGTGGCGCAGGTGCTCTCGCAGCATCTCGGCATCGCCATACCGGAAGGACACGCCACGCCGGTGGAAGTGCCTCAGGCGCGCATCGGCGACCTCTGCCCGCATTGCGGCAACGCCACGCTGGTGTTTCAAGAAGGTTGCCAGAAATGCTATTCGTGCTCCCACTCGGAATGCTGATGTGAACCGGGCGGCGGATGAAAGAATATCCGCCGCCCGTCCTCCTTTCGTCTGTCCCGTCAACTGAAAACCTCCACGCTACTTCTTTGAAAGTAACGTAAAGCGCGTCTCGGAAAAATCCAACTATCAAAATCCAAATTTCAAGCAAACGCCAAGCATCAAATTTCAACAAGGCTTTGTTTAGCAGGCTTCGAAAATTCTGTTTGCTGGACAGTTGCTCATGCCCCGGCGCACCGGGGCGCCCAGAGCATGAAAATGATCCCGTCGATTTGAATCGACTACAACCTGTTTCCGAAAGGATCTGGCCCTGTCTTTCGCCCCTCCGGGGCTCCATAGATACGACGCCGGATTCCGGGGGCTCACGCCCCCGGCTACTCAATGCCGTCCCTTCGGGACTATTTTCAGGGCAGTCCCTCCTGATCGCCGCGGCGACTGCTCAAGGGGATGAAAATGATCTCGTGGATTGGAGCTGATCGCAGCCCTCGTCCCCGAAGGGGACGCGCCTTCCAGCCCAGGGTTGTCCGCCATCTCTTTGGCGGACTACCCTGGGTACCAAATCATCCCCAACAACGACTCAACCCTGAAAGGGTTGAGCTAAACACCTTTCCTATTTTCGGGACAGATTTTTTGGTCGCCGCCATGAAACCATGACGCCACGGCGGGGCACTCCCAATTTGGACTGCGGCGGCAATCCGCCGCGGCGGACTTTTCCTCCGTCCTGCCAAATCCACGACGCTCCTTCATATCCTCGCCAATCCAAAGCGCCGCCGCGGGCGGCCCACTCCAAAATGGGCGCACTCCATGAAAAAAGCGCTCCGACCCGTCGGATCGGAGCGCCTTGAGAGAGCCTTAAAGCTGAATGCAGTTTAGAAGTAGAACTTCGCAGCCAATTGGATCAACCGAGGATCGCGGGCGCTGAAGACACGTCCGAAGTTGGCGGAATTGACATCGGTCGTGTTGGGAGTATTGAACTGAGTGTGGTTGAAGAAATTGTAGAATTCAAATCTCAGTTCCAGCTTGGTCGACTCCGTGATGTTCGTGTCTTTCAACAACGCGAAATCGAAGTTGTTGATGCCCGGACCGTGCAGACTGTTTCGACCCACGTTGCCAAAGGTGCCGAAGGATTCCAAGGCAAAGGTGTTGGGATTGATCCAGTAATGGTCACGCGACGTGGTTCCCCCCTTGATGCCATTGACGAAAGTGGACGTCCGCGGATCGGCGTACGTTGTCGCCCCGATCGAGTTCGGAGCGTCGGCGCACACCCCAAAATCCAGATAGCCGCAAGACAGAGAACGGAATTGGCCATCCACCACGTCCATCGCGAATCCGCTTTGGAACGTGGTGATGCCCGTAAGGATCCAACCATTCGTCAATCGGCTGGGGAGCTTCTCAAGGAAACCATGACGCAGAGGGAGTTCGTAGTTGTAGCTGAACACGAACCGATGCCGCGCATCATAGGCCGAATTGCCGTAGTTGGCCCCGAGGTTGTACGGATTCTCTCCGCGGACGCTTCCGTACTGTCCGAAGCCGCCTCCGCCAAATCCCGATTCCTCAAAGCCTGAACCGTTGTCCATCGCGTGGGACCAAGTGTAAGCCGCCAGGAACTGCAGACCGTTGGAGAAGTGTTTGTTCACGCTGACCTGCAGGGCATTGTAATTCGAGTTCCCGACGGTCGCGTCTTCCCACGGCGTAAAGCCCAGATTGTTGGCATTGTACTTGAAGTACTGTGGGTAATAGATGGGGAGATAGACGCGGTGTGAACCTCGGCAATTGGGATCCGCCGCACAGGCTGCCTGATTCAGGTTGGGATTCAAGGATTGAAGCAGCACGTTGTGACGGCCCAACGCCCCCACGTATCCGATCGTCAGAATCATGCTGTTGGTCAACTGGCGCTCCACCGTGAGGTTGAAGTTCTGGGCGTACGCCGGGCGCGTGTTCGGATCCTGGAAGAACGCATAGAAGTAGAAGTATTGGGTGAAATCGACCGGCGTGCCGGTCGGGATGCCTCCAAAGGGGAACAGATTGGGGACGCAGCCGGCCCCCGCGATGTCGCAGTACGGATTCGCGAAACCGGGACTGCCGTTGACCGGTGGCCCAGCGGCTCCTTGAGCACTAAGCCCGTACGGCGGTGTGGCCAAGTACTGCAACTGCTGCTCTTCGAGCGAGCGGTTGTAGTAAATACCATAGCCGCCCCGGATGCTCGTCTTCCCCGGCCCACCGGTGATCCAGCCCCAATCCGGACTGTACGCAAATCCGAAACGAGGACCGAAATCTTTGTAGAACGTCGAACCGGCGGCGTTCACGCCCGCGTCACCCTGGAATACAAATCCCGTCGGCGCCGTGGGCCAAACGGTGGATTGTTGTCCCGGTCGAAACGCGGTCATGGCGTGATTGGAATGATAGTTGTCGACTTGGGGCGTGTCAATCTGCCAAGCCAAGCCATAAGTCAGCGTCAGGTTGGGACGGATCTTCCATTGATCCTGACCGTACATGTAATACTCCTGCGAGCGAGCATTGATGATGTCGCCACTACCCTGACCGTAGGAGTCCGGAATGCCCAGCAGGAAATCAGCCCCGGCATTCCCCGTGGTGTAGGTCCCGTTACCGGCAAACGTGAAGCTACCACCGTTCTGATTGTAGAACGGATTGTAGACTTCAGCGCGTCGCATATCGAACCCGAACTTCAACTGGTGGTTTCCCTTCACCCACGAGAAATTGTCGTCGACTTGATACGTTTGATCGATGCGCGGTTGCGGGCCGTTGGTGGAAAATCCCAAAGTGAAATACCCAGTGAGACTGACTCGGGGGAGCCCCGCCCCCCCAGGGTTTTGAGGAGTAATGCCGGTGAACCCCGCCGACGAAGGCAAGACCGCCGCGGTCGGGACAACCGCCGCAAAATTAAACCGGCTGTACCCAAAGC
>CAZIDA010000146.1:0-7698 GCA_964537865.1 uncultured Acidobacteriota bacterium | reverse complement strand
CTCCAATTTTGCGTTGCCGGACGCTACCACGCCCAGTGGGACGGTGATGGTCAGCGAAAGGGTCTTGAACCCCTTCGCGGCCACGCGAACTTCATAAACGCCTGGGATAAGAGCGCCAGAGTTGTAAGTGCCCGTGGAACTGGACACCATCGTATTGGACGTCCCAGTTGCTTTGTTGAGAATGCTGATGGATGCGCCCGGGATGACTGCTCCCGTCGGGTCTGTGACCGTCCCTTGAATGCTCCCGGTTTGAACTGTGGCTTGGGCTAGGAGAAATTGCGGCATGGACAACAACAGCGCTGCCCCCAGTCCCGCGCACAAGAGCACAAGGAACCACCGGAGCCGATGCGAATTTCTCGTCATACTGACCTCCTGGTCGATGGATAAATTGGTGGTTCTTCTTAAGGGTTGAATAAAAGTTAGCGGCAACTGCCTGGGGATTCGTCCAACGCAGACTCTGATCGTCCGCCCGTTCCCCAAGTCGCGAGGAATTTGCCTCTCAATAGAACCGAAGTTAAAAGGTATGTGCCAGCCAAGACCTCCAACTACTCTCTCTGGCCCCCTTCGGCTTCCTTACAGTTTCACTCGCTATACGAGCAATTGTCGTTCCATTTCATGCGCTTAGCGGAGGAAGACCCTTAGTTTTTCGGGTCTCGCTAAAGTGATTGAAAAGAGACGTGCGAATGGGAGGTGACGACAAGCGATCCCAGCCGGGCTGCAATGGACTGGATCAGCAGCCGCTCGAGTCCTACAAAAAATTGTAGAAATGGACGGGCATTCTTCCGATTTTCATACTACGGATCAGATGTCAGGCTAAACGGAGGGTCGGTTCCCCATCCTTGTTTGAGATGAGAATGCATCTGAGCACGACGAATCGAGGATGTCCAACGTATGGGTGAAGACGTCCGACTGAGGCAAGAATCGCATTCAGTCTTGAAGCGATTCATTGGGACGGCTGACTCGAGGGTGGGCTCAGATTGATCATTGCGACGCCATCCTCGGGGCTTCAATGCGAGGATGTTTTTGGCGGGAGCGGATTGGCCATATCAAGGACCAGCCGCCATGCTCCGCTGTCGATCCGTTTCCAGATTCTCAAGTAGTAGCTTTGGCTCTGAGCTCCGTCGATGGCCGTGATCTCGGAGAGTCCATAGGTAAATCCAAGATCGGAAGAACCGGAAACGCGCGCGGCATCGGGCTTTGAAATGCCGTGGGCGTCGTGCTGGCTCAGCAGACTCAACGTCGCTGACTTTCCAAGGACGGGTTGAAGACCTGGACGATAAAATCGAATCGTGTCGTCGGCATATTTCGAATACGCTTCGACGAATCCTTGATCGAGAGAGACCAGAGAGAAGGCGCGATCCAGTTGAAGAAGCGCGCCGGAGGATGCTCGATTTAGTTTTTGCCAAGCGGGTCTTGCTTCACCTTCGTTGACATTCGAGAGCCAATTGGGCGTTTGTTCTTGCGGGGGCTTTGGATGAGAAACTCCCACGTCGACAAGCGCCCGCCACGGCCCCGCGTCTTCTCTCGTCCAAACGGTGACGTAGTCTCCGAACGCGACTGAGCTTTCGCCGTTTGATTTGCGCGTGAATTGATAAGGTCCGGTGGTATATCCCAAGTCTCCGGCGCGAGAGACGTCCGCGTAGGTGGGCTTCCAGGTCAGCATCCCAGGAACGATCGGACTGTTGGCGTAGGCCTGGCGTCCCGGCTCCGGCGTGGGACGCAACACCACCGCGTCGTCAGCGAGATACGCGAGGAACGCCGGCCGAATCCCCTCGGTTGCCGACTTCTGCGCAAAGGCGGCTTCCGAATCCACCAGAGATTTCAATTCCACCCGTCGATTCTTTGAGGGATACGCCAGAAGGAGAACGCCGATCGCCACCGCCAACAACAGGATGATGGTGTTCTTCATGGCTGCTCGACCTGGAGCTTTGAACCTTGCGCGCTTCGGTGAATCATCGCGATCATCGCCGCGATTTGTGGTAGACCCGGCGATCGGCCGCGGCGGATTCTCGCCGGGGAGCGGAATAATGCGAGGAAGCCCGTCCTCTCGACGTTTGCGGCCACAAGAAGTTTTCGATGGGCGGTTCGCGGTCCCGCCGAGAAACGCGCTCGGCGGGCCTACCCACGGACGTAGGCGTCACTCTATTTTGTATTCGCAATAATTCCGTCGAGCCGTCTCTTCCTTCTTCCTTTGATTTGAAAATCACACCGCCACAGGATAAACGCAATTCCGTCCGCGCTGTTTGGCTTGATAGAGCCGCTCATCCGCGATCCGAACCATCTCGGTCGGCGACAACGCATCCTCAGGAAACGTGGAGACGCCAAAGCTCGCGGTGACATGCAAGCTGGGTTTCCGGTCGATGTCGAGGAAAGCGGTTTCTTCAATCCGTCGCCGCAGCTTCTCGGCCACTCCCAAGGTGTCGTTTCGCGTGGCGTTCACCAGGATCGCGCTCATCTCTTCGCCGCCATATCGTCCTACGATATCAATGGAGCGAAGCGATGCGGCGATAAGACTTGAAATCTGCCGGAGAATTTCGTCGCCGTTCTGATGGCCGTAGGTGTCGTTGACCCGCTTGAAATGATCGATATCGATCATGATGAAGGAGCAGAAATATCCGAGGCGGTCGGCGCGGTGAAGTTCGATCTCGAGTTGCTCCATGAGGAAGCGATGATGATAAAGTCCGGTCAAGCTGTCGCGGTTGGCGCGATCGTGAATCTCGTCCATCCACCGGGCGTTGGCGAGAGCGATGGAAGCGTAATCGGCCACGGCGCTCAGCACGCGCTCGTCGTTTCGCCCGAATCCATTCGGCCGATCGCTTTGAACGTCGAGAATGGCAAACACTTCTCCCTGCCGCTTTAAGGGAAGCGACAACTCGGACAAGATGGGGTGGCTCGATTCCAAATCGGCGGTGACGTAGCGGCTGTCTTTTCGAACATCGCCGACGTTGGCCATTTCGCCGTGGTGGGCGACCCACACGATGATGCCGGGCCCGTTCAGCAACAGGCGAATGGGTTTGGCTTCGCCGCGGAAAGAGAAACCCTTCTGCGCCCGCATCACCAATTCCTGCGTGTTCTTTTCAACGGTCCACAAGGAACAATTCACATAGCCGAACTTCTCTTTGATGATAGAGAGAATCTGCTCCACCAATTTGTCGACCACCAACGTGGAGACGAGCGTCTTGCCCATCTCTTGAAGCGCGGCCACTTCCTTCACCGTGCCGATATGACGCCGGCGTTGCCGCTTCGTCCGCTCCATCACGAAGCAACTGAAGATCATCACCAGGAAAAAGACGGTGACGCGGACGCCCTCCGCTTGCGTGTCGAGCGTTTCATATTGCGCGATGTGAAGCAGCATGGTGAGGTAGGCAATGACAAAGATCGAGCTGATCACCAGCCCGTCGCGAAGTCCCACCAGACTCACCATGAAAACAAAAGGAAGGAAGATGACGGAGAAGAGCAAGCCGCGCGCCTCATCGGCGATGTACAGATAATAAGTCAACCACAGGATCGACAGGACCACCGGCACATAAATGAAGTCCGGATCAAAGCGCAGTTTGAGGTCCCAGCCGAAATGAAGCATCAGAAAAAGGAGACCGGTATTCGCCAAGAAGAAGACGGTTAACACGAACAGGTGGGCGGAACTCACCGTGGTGAGCTCGAGTTGGCGGCACAGCCACAGCACCAAAGTCCCCAGCACGTAGCCGATGGCGGCGAGAAGAATCCCGCGCCGCTTGGTGCGACGATCTGATTCCAGTCGGGCGTCAATTTCCGAAGCCAGGTCAGCCATGGGATTTTCGAAGGGTTGAAAATTAAAATCTGATTAAACGAAGAGCAAACGGGCCTCAGGAGTTTTATGAAGACGTGCGAAGTCTAGCATGAAAGAGTGGCCTTCGACTATGCCAATGTGGTGAGCGATGACGGCGCCACCGATCCGCGTTCCTTGACGGGGGTGGAAAGAGAGGAGTGCTTCTCTCAAGAAAATGCCCGCCAGACCTCGAGGATTCCGGCGGGCATGGCGAGCGATGAATGCATCACTTTAGCCGCAGAGATTGGACGTGTTTTCCCTTGCCGGATAATTTGGACTTCATGACAGCGACGACAGCGCCCGTGGAGACCAGCCCGGCGACGACGTAGAAAAATACCATTGGCCTTGTCCCGTTACCTTTCTTTGGATGTGGTCCGAGTCGGTGTTCTTGAGCAGAGGTGCTACGGATTCACAGGAAATCAACTCATAACCCGCGCGGAGAATAGCACTCTTCGAAATAATTTTCAAATGATCCTCACACGAAAATATGGAGCGATCCGACGGGCCCCATCCTTGGTCCGCCGGTTCATGCCGCCAAAATCCTTTCTTCGATTTAATCCTTTTTCCATAGGACTGTAATCATCTCTTAACGCGGCTCGGATAATGTCGGATCAATCGTGGATGTTCGGATGGAAGTGGCCCTCCTGACGGGTCACGGCGTTCGAATACCCTCCTTATTCAAACCTAGACAGGAACGAAGGCCCGCCGCGCATGGGCGGGCCTTTTTTCGCCGCGAATTCTGATAGAATGGGCGAAACGTTCACAGCCGGAATCGAGACCCGTATGCCGCGGCGACACAAGTGGTGGAGAGATATTTTTTCTTTGAGACGGCGCGTCGAAAAGCCGCTCTATATCAAGATTCGGGATTGGTGCCTCTTCGTGATCGGGACCTTTTTGTTTGCGCTCGCATTGGCAAAGATCATCATTGGCCGCTGATTCGAAATCCTCGTTGAATCCATCTCCCTTCATTTCAGCAGTGCGTCAAGCGACGGGCCTCTTTTTCCGTCGGCCTCCCGCGATAACCGCCGCTTGCATTCGTCGGGGAGGTGTGGAAACATAAGCGTACGATGTTCGATCGCTGAGAATCAACGGCGTCGAATTCTCCAATGCTCGTGTCTGGGAGGAATCACTCGTGGCGAAGTCAAGGTTCCTCACCTTCAGCAAATCTGCCGACGATTACAAAAAATCGCGAGCGCGCGCGGCTGATTCTCACGAAAATCCTTTTGCCATGTCTGAAGGAGAGCTCTTCAGTCAGCTTCCGCGGGCGCCGGGGCCGACGCTCTTCTTGGATCGATTCACGGCCGCCGACATGACCAGGCGTTTGGAGGACACCGGGTTTTGGGCGGCCATGATTCAGAAGGGAGTCCGGCGTCCTCGCTTGGCGCTCGAACGCGTCGAGCCGGACGAGCATCGTCTTCTCATTCTCGACGAGGAAGCGCCGGCGCCGCTGCGCATGATGGAGTTGCGGCTCACCTTGACGCGATTGGAAATTCCCACGGCCACCGGGGCGGCCATGGCCGGTGAATCTTACGAAATGCTCGCCATCAACTGGGCCATGCTGCAAAATCCTCGGATCAATTTCACGAAAGAGCATCCGCAGTTTCCCGGGCAAGAGCATCCCGGCCTGGGGCTGGGACGAAAGTGCCAGGAGTTCCTGGTGACTTTGGCGCGGGAGCTTCGGCGCGACGGGCTGATCAACTATCCGCAGTTTTTTCACAACGCCGTGATTTATCGGGATGAATATTCGATCGTCGATCCGATTCGGCAAGGTGAGCTGCTGGCGATGATCCGGGATTTGTCGAAGCGTCCGCTTCATCTTGCTTCCCATGCGATTGCCGCCGGCAAGCTGATGGACAAGGTGGATCATCGCGCCGTTGAATGGAAGCCGGACGCGATGATCTGCCCTATCCGAAGGCGGCTCAAGAAATATTTCGAGACCTCCGCCTATCGAAAGGCGGTGGAGAGTTCAGCGGCGTCCCACGCCTACGATCTCGCTCTTTAGGCAATGGGTGAAAGATGGTGGCGCAGACACCCGCCGCGGCGGGTCTGCGCCCAAGACCGCTCCTGTTTGAGAACACAGCGCAGATCCCCGGGGCGGGACTGCTCGCGGGACTGTTTTTGTTTAGAAATGCGGCGCAGACAAGAGTGTCCACGCCGCATGCATCGTCGAGCTTGATTTTTGCCCGCCTCCAGTCCATGATTTTCGACAACTTCGTGTTGGCCTTTCGAATGTCTGGAACGCAGGCAGCGATTATCTGAAACGACAGAGGCTTTCACCCGATGGTTTTCGCTTCGGAGTTCGTCAGTCCAAAAGAATTCTGCTTCATAAAATGAGACGATCGGTTTTTTCGTCAAAGGAGGGCGCCATGAAAAGCGTGGGGGCCGCGATCATCCGAGGGATGATGCTTTTTCTGATGGGAGTGTCCGCCGTCTTGGCGCAAAGCCAGGCGCCGGCGCGGATCATGATTCAAGCCGGCACGCCTGAGGACAAGGCTTTGCGAGTGGCGGAGAACGAAAACGATGTTACCAAGCGCATCCAACTGCTCGATCAGTTTTTGAAGGACTTTCCCGCGATGAACACCGTGCTGGAAGTGAACGAGCTTTACACGGTCAGCTATCAACAATTGAAAGACAGCGCCAAGGTCGTCGAGTATGGCGAGAAGGCGCTCGCCGTCAAGGCGGACGACATGGTGGTCCTGCCGTTGGTGATCAACGCGCTGCTGGATCAACAGAAGGACTACGGGAAGGCTTACCAATACGCCAAAGAATATTACGCAGCGGCACAGAAGCCCGACGCGACGATCGGCGGCCGGCTGCTCAGCGAGCCCGACCACACGCGCATTCAGGCGGAGGCGAAAGCGTTGCGCGACGCGTCGAGACAGCAGGTGGAATATCACGCCATGCAGTCGGCGTATCAGGAGACGGACCCGGCCAAAAAGATTGCCGACCTCGAAGGATTCGTAAAAGAATTTCCGGACTCGACACAAGTTTGCAGCGCCTATTCCATGATGGCGATTACCTATCTGCAGCGGAAGAACCTCGCCCAAAGCGCCGACAGCGCGGAGAGTTGCTTAAAGGTCGATCCCAACAACCTCGAGATGATGGTGCTGCTGGCCGATTTAAGAGTTGAAGATAAAACGAAAATGAAGGAAACTGCCGACTTGATCGACAAGGCAATCGGTTTGGCTGACGAGCTGGAGTCGCAGCCCGCGCCGGCGGGTCAGTCGGCGGCGGATTGGACGAAGCGGAAAAATTATTTGCGCGGAACAGCGCATGGTCTGCGCGGTTATCTGGCGATGAAGCAAGGCCTGTATGCGAAATCGCTCCCCGATTTGGAACTGGCGCAGAAACTGCTCGGCGACGATTCCGCGACGCTCTATCGTTTGGGATTTGCGCTGGCCAAGGTCCGCAGAACGCGAGATGCTCAAATCTATCTTTCCCGCGCCGCCAGAATACCCGGACCTTTTCAACAGGCCGCTCGAACGGCCTTGGCGCAACTGCAGCGATGAGCCAGGCGAGTTCAAAAAAACCGAGGGAAGAAGTTCTCTCCGTTTCCATCTAAACAATTTTGCGGCAGCCGGCCGAAACGCGAGCCTGCCAGGGCGGGTCTGCGTCACGAGTCTTTTGGCGAACAATGACGGAAGTGGTTCTTTTGTTCAAAAATCTGAGTGGAAGAGCGAGCGCGCATGTCGGTCATCCTTGAAGTCAAGAATTTGAAGAAGGTTTTTTCGATCAACACCGGGCGAATGGGACGAAAATCGGAAGCTCCCAAGACGGTCACCGCCGTCAGCAGCATTAACTTTGAAGTCAACGAAGGAGAAATCTTCGGTCTGCTGGGGCCCAACGGCGCCGGGAAAACCACCACCATCGGCATTTTAACGACGCGCATCATC
>CAZIDA010000145.1:0-7713 GCA_964537865.1 uncultured Acidobacteriota bacterium | reverse complement strand
CGCCGGTGTGCGAAACGATTTTCTTTCCCCGGTAATCGGTCAATCCCCATCCCAGTCCATAAGCCGAGAAATTGGGCCGCAGGGCCGCCAAAGGCGCCGGAGGATCGGCGATGGGAACAATCGTTTGAGCCGACCACATCTCGCGGCTTTGACGTTCGCTGAAAAGGCGCCGGTCGCCGCCGGCGTCATGCGCAATCAATCCGTGGTTCAATTGAACGATCAGCCATTTTGCCATGTCCGCGACGCAAGAATTGATGGCGCCGGCAGGCTGATTGTTCTCGACGTTATCGAAACGAACCGTCTGAATCTTTCCATCGACGCGCGCGTGCGGGAGAGCGACGTCATCGTCCGGACGATATCCGGTGACGCTGGTGTTGCTGTGCGTCATTCCCACGGGAACAAAAATGCGCTCCCGAATAAAGTCGCTCCAACTTTTCCCGCTGACGGCGGTAATCACCTCACCCGCGACCAAATAAAGGATATTGTCGTAAGCATACCGGCTGCGAAAACTCGTGGCCGGCTTGATGTATCGCAGGCGCTCGACAATTTCTTCAGAGGTGAAAGTGCTGTGCGGAAAATAGAGCAGATCGCCGGCGCCCAAACCCAAACCGCTGCGGTGAACCAGCAAATCGCGCACCGTCATCTCTCGCGTGACGTAGGGATCGTACATTTGAAAGGAGGGCACGTAATTGATGACCGGGTCGTCCCACTTGACCATGCCTTCATCCACAAGCATGGCGAGCGACGCCGCCGTGAAGGCCTTGGTGTTGGAAGCGATTCCAAACAGAGTATTCTCGTCCACCGGCGTGGGATCGCCGAGCTTTCTGACGCCGTATCCTTTTTCCAAAAGCACCTTGCCGTCTTTGACGACAGCCACGGCCATTCCCGGCACTTCAAAAACTTGTCGCGCCTGATTGACGTAAGCGTCCACGTCTTGAAGTGGTGGGGTTTGTGCCCAGACGGCGCCGACACCGACGAGAAGCAGCAGGCATGAGAAAAGAACAAGCCGCGGATGCAGAATTCGCTTCATAAGAGGCCTCCTAAAGTGGCGCAGCAAAAAAAACTTTGTGCCGCGCCACAATATCATGAAAATCTACAGAACAATCGCCGAAAGACCGGCCTTCTTCAATTCTTCATTCAAGGCCGCGAGATCTTTCGTCTTCAATTCTCTCCACTGCTCCAATTCAGAAGTGAGCGCCCGGTGCAGTTCCGTCGCAGCCGCGACCGCTTGCGTGGTGGGCGTGTAATCGGATCCTTCAATCGTCTCGTAAAGTCCGGATAACTCTCCGCTGAGGCGCGCCAGTGTGAGCGCTCCTCCGCCGCCCGGACCCCCTTCGAATCCACGCGCCACACCTTGTAGCGCCGCCGCCTTTTTGTCGAGCGCCGCAATGGAATCCACCACCGCTCCGCTTCCGGCGCTCTTGGCTTGCTGCAACTTTGCGCGAAGCGACCGGATTTCTTGAAGCGCTTCAAACGACTTCGTCATGCCGTCCGACAATTGCGTCCCCAAAGTGAACTGCTCCGTCAATCCGGCCATCGGCGTTTTGATGCGCGGATCCATCACCACCGTGAGCGGCTGCGTCCAGGACTTGCCGCCCACCGTTAATCGAACGGTGTATTGTCCGGGGAGCGCGAGGGGACCGCGAGGCTCGCGCGGCGTGTCGTGAACGATGGCAGAGATCGGATAATCGTAATGGGCCACTTGGGGCGCGGGATAATGCAGATCCCACACAAACCGATGCATGCCCGCCTCCGCCGAGAGAATCTTCGGCAGACGCACCCAATACGTGGGAACACGGAGCGTTTTATCGAGCGATTCCAAGGTGACATCCGGTTTGTCGTTGCTGGCGTATCGACGCACCAACTTGCCCGCGCGATCCAGAATCTCCAAAGTCACCGGGGTGGATGAGGCCCCGCGCAGGTAGTAATCGATGATGGCGCCGTCCGGCGGATTCTTTCCGGCGGGCTCTTCCGGCGGGAGCGGCGTGTCGGTGTTCTCATCCCGTCGAATTCGAATCGCCTTTTGCGGACGATACAGATACACCTCGGAATCCGATACTTTCGTGCTGAGCTGCCTCAAGGGAGTGATGTCGTCGAGCACCCAGAACGACCGGCCGTGCGTCCCGACCACCACGTCGTCTCCGTGAATGATCAGATCGCGAATGGACGTGGCGGGCATGTTCAGGCGGAGCGGCTGCCAATGATCGCCGTCATCCACCGAGAAGTAGGTCTCGCGTTCCGTTCCCGCAAACAGCAGGCCCTTACGCACCGGATCTTCGCGCACGACGTTCACCGGATCATCCGGCAAACCGTTCACGATCTTCTTCCACATCTTTCCGCCGTCATGGGTGCGGTAAATGTAAGGATGCAAATCGTCGACGCGAAACCGCGAGACCGAGGCGTACGCCGTGAGCGAGTCGAAATGCCCGGCGTCCACCTGAGTCACTTTGCTCCAAGGCTGCAGGTCCGGCGGCGTCACGTTTTGCCACGACGTTCCGCCGTCGCGAGTCACCTGAATCAATCCGTCGTCCGTTCCGATCCAAATCAAATTCACGTCTTTGGGAGACGGCGCGATGGAATAGATGACGCCACGATGCTCCATCTTCGCTGCGTCTTTTTCGTAAATGCCGATGCTCGCCGGAATCCCCGGATCTTTTCGAGTCAGATCGGGGCTAATGACGGTCCAGGAGTGGCCGCCATTGACGGTCTTGAACAGAACGTTGGCTGCGAAGTAAAGAATGTGCGGATCCACCGGTGAGAAAATGATGGGGGCGGTGCGATCGAAGCGGTATTTGCCGCTGCGCAAGGCCACCGGGCCAACATCCTGCACTTCCCCGGTTTTCTCATCGAAGCGGGTCACCTTGCCGCCATAAATGACACCCGGATGCAAGGGGTCGGGCGCTGCATAACCGTATTCCTCCACGCCCACCGGATGCCATTCGCGGAAGCTGATTTCGCCGTAATCGCTGCGAGTAGCCGTGCCGACCGATCCGCTTTCCTGTTGGCCGCCGTACACCCAGTATGGAAAGCGATTGTCCGCCGTCACGTGAAAAATCTGAGCCGTCGGTTGGTTGTACCAAGAACTCCACGTTCGTCCGCCGTTGACGCTGAGCGTGGCGCCTTGGTCCGCGCCCAGAAAGATGATGTTCGGATTTTCCGGATTGATCCAAATACGATGATAATCGTCGCCGCCGGGCGCCCCTTTGAGCGCATGAAACGTCTTGCCGCCGTCGATGGATTTATAGGTGGACGTGTTGGCGCAATAGACGATGTTCTCGTTGTTGGGATCGACCTTGACCTCCGCAAAATCGTCGGGGCGTCCGGAGACGCGATTCTCACTGTTGACGCGATGCCACGTCTC
This sequence comes from uncultured Acidobacteriota bacterium, assembly GCA_964537865.1. Lineage (GTDB taxonomy): Bacteria > Acidobacteriota > Terriglobia > JAIQFV01 > JAIQFV01 > CAZIDA01. The sequence goes on along the minus strand of CAZIDA010000145.1, from coordinate 4,352 downwards.
GCCGGCGTCGTCGGAGCGGTACGTCCCATTGAATTGCCGGTTGGCCTGCACCTGCGCGTAAATGCGGTTGGAATCGCTGGGCGCAATGCCGATGCCGATGCGTCCGAGTCCTTCCGCGTAGGTCGGCAAACCGTGCGTCAGAGGCTTCCACGTGTTGCCGCCATCGGTCGACTTGAACAAGCCGCTTTGCGGACCGAGATAAGCGTTGTTGTATTCCCACGGTCCTTGTCGCGCCGCCCACAGCACGGCGTAAATGGTGTTCGCGTTCGTGGGATCGAAGGCCAAATCTACAGCCCCCGTGTTTTCGTCTTTGTAGAGAACCTTCTCGAAAGTTTTTCCTCCGTCCAAGGAGCGATAGACGCCGCGCTCTTTGTTCGGGCCGTACGGATGACCCATCGCGGCGACAAACAGTCGATTGGGATTGTGAGGATCGACAATGATCAGTCCGATCTGTTGGGCGTCGCGAAGGCCTAGATGCGTCCACGCTTTTCCCGCGTCTGTGGATTTATAGATGCCGTTGCCCACGGAGAGATCCGGACGCTGCAGGCCTTCACCGCTCCCGATGTAAATGATGTTGGGATCGGAAGGGGCCACCGCCAACGCGCCGATCGATCCGGTGGATTCCTTATCGAAGATCGGATTCCACGTCCGGCCGTAATCGTCGCTCTTCCACACGCCGCCGTTGTTCGGGGCCATGTAGTAAACGTTCGGCTCGCCGGGAACGCCGCTCACAGCCACCGTGCGGCCTCCGCGAAACGGGCCGATCATGCGCCATTGCATCTTGGAATATAGATTCGGATCGAAGGACTGCGCCGCGGTCAACGTCCAACCGCCGGCCATCATGAAAACACACCAAACCACAAAAAGTAAGCGACGCGCTGAAAACATGATTCACCTCGTTGAGGAAGGTATCGTGAAGAACTTAAGGACGCAGGGACGAAAGTATAACACGATGAAGAAGACAAAATTCCAAAAACCAATTGGCAAAGGACGATCCAGTGCCGACCCATTCATGACGAATGGCCGGTCATTCACCGCAGAGACCCGATGCGGCGCGCAGAGATTGCGCAGAGAAAGCCTGGCTATTCTCGGAGCAGTCCCTCATGGGCTCCGCCGCAGCGACCACCCAAGCGAATGAAAATGACCAAACAGTTCAGCCAAAGTCGATTTTGTCCCCGAAGGGGACACCTTCAACAGCCCAGAGTTGTCCGCCAGCTCTTGGGCGGACTACCCTGGGTCACGAATCCGCCCACCGGCTCAACCCTGAAAGGGTTGCCTAAAATGTTCTTCCTATTCTCGAGGCGGTCGCTCATGGTCGCCGCGGCGACCACCCAAGGCCATGAAACTGATGAAGCCATGCGACCGGTACAATCACCCGGCGAGTCCGCCGCGGCGGACGCCGGCCCTACCAAAAACATCATCGCGACTTTCATGGTTGAGAGCCGACGTATCCTTGTGGCTTGGGGTTCGGCGAACGAGAAAACATCAGCTCCGGCGAAACCGGGTTTCGACTTCCTCCAGAAATCCCTTCTGTCCTGACACGATCTTTTCTTTTGCTTGAGAAAGATCGAACCAGGCGGCGCGATCGATCTCGGGAAATTGCTGTTGCTTTCCGCTGCCAGGCGGCCACTCCATCGAAAAAAGATTGCTCTTCAGCGCGGCGGGATCGAAGTCGCCTTCCAACGCCCAGGCGTGAATCATTTTTCCACTGGACTGCCGGAGCGGGGCGAGGGGAGCGAAATTACCATCAGCCTTGCATCCGGTCTCTTCTTGAAACTCTCTTTTGGCGGCGGAGAGCAACTCTTCGCCGGATGCCGGTTCACCTTTGGGAATCGACCACGCGCCTTGATCCTTCTTCGCCCAAAACGGTCCTCCGGGATGGACCAACAACACCGCCAACGTTCCTTTTCGAAATCGATACATCAAGAGTCCGGCGCTGATCTTACCCATGGTCGAGTTAAAGGATGAAGCCTTTCACCAGAATGAGTCGCCGCCCTTGCCGTCAAGCAGCGTTCCTGCATGTATCGTGATGGGATGATCTTCCGCCACCATCGTTGCGCACAAGAAAAGCAGCAGAGCTCCCAGGCAAACCAGTTTCATAAGCCATCCTTGTTGAAGAGAATTTTCTTGCCTAAAGGCTGAACGGCCAGGGTCGCGGAATAGCGAGAAACATCAGCAACGCTCCCAACAGCGCCAGGTTCTTCATGAAGTTGATCATCTCGCCCATCTTCTGCTGCGGATCGGCAACCTTCCAAAAAGCGTGAATCTGGAAGGAGACGCCAAGGAGAAAGATCGCCAGCAGCACGATTCCTACCACCGGCTGATAACCGAGCAGAAGGCTGGCGCCCCCGAGAATGAGAATCAATCCCGTGCCGCCGACGGCCACGGCCGGCGCCGGTGTTCCTTTGGCTTTAGCATAGCCGCTCATGTTGGATAGATCCGTGAAATGATGGATCCCGGCATTCAAAAAATATCCGCCGAAAATGATCCGCCCAATCAGAAATAGAATATCCATGGATTCTTCTCCTTTCATGAATCAAAGAGTCAAATGGCCAAGGCGCCGGCTAGCCATCGCGCCGCGTGGCCGCACGCCATGCGCGCCACGAAAAGACGCATTCGCCTTGCGCCCGCTCTCCAAAGCAGACGGTCCTATTTCGCCACCACGCCGATGTTGGCGACGGTGTCGCCTTTCTTCATCGACGGCACGGCGCAAATGTACGTGACGACCCCGGCCACCGGGGCGTGCGCTTCAAAAATTTTCTGATTCACGAAATCGGTGACGTAGCCCAGGCGCATTCCCGCGGCGACGTAGGTCCCGCGTTTCACTTCAGGATAAAAGATGCCGGTCTGCTCGCTCTCAACGGTGACGATTTTCTCCAGCCACACCGGATGCTCGATCTTCGTCGCCGTCCCTGGAAGCATCTTCAGTTCGCGCATCACGCTCAGAGTCCCGTCGACAAGGGCCTTCACATCCTCCGGCTCAACGGTCCCGGCGTAACCGGCTTCGACGGCGATGGCCGGCTTGCCGCGCGTGTTGGCGGTGTTGTCGAGATAGCGCGAGTCGTTCGGGTCTTTGGGACGATCGGTGGCGATGATGATGTGATCCAGTCCAAACGCCAGCGCCATCTCGCGGGTGATGGCGTCCTGTTTCTCGTTGCCGGTCTTGGGCCAATAGCTGTACGGCCGCAGACTTTCATCCAAATCGCCGCCGTGATAATCGATCAAGTAATCGCACTGATTCACCACTTGCCGCGTGATGAGATAACCGGCGCGCTCCGTCTGCGTTCCATTCATCTTCCCCGGATAAAGCCGGTTCATACTCTTGCCGTCGACCGGATTCAGATGCGGGACCTTCTGCTCGAAAGAATTCAAGTTGACGAGCGGGAGGATGATCACGGCGCCGGAGATTTCTTCGGGATTCAATTTGGAAATCAATTTTTCGGCGGCGATGATGGAAGCGTACTCGGTGCCGTGCGATCCCGACACCAACGCCATCACCGGTCCCGGCTTGGTCCCGTTGATCACCACCACCGGAATGTTTGTTCCCGCGTCCATTCCGGCGGGCACTTCCAAAACACCGGACACTTTGTGGCCGGGCGCCGCGGTCGCCGTGCCGACCGTCAGCGCCGATTTGGTTTGCGCAAAACACACACCGGAGAGTGAAAGAAAAGCTGCGAGGAGCGCTAATTTCAGGCGTGGCATGATCGTCTCCTTCTCATTTGGTTTTTGAATACGAATGGATTTTCAGATCCTTCGACAAAAATCATCAACCCACGAGGGAACACTCATCCAACACCGATAAGAGGGACTCGTATTTTAACCTCATTGTCCGTCAAAAGTACACGGCCTCAGGTGGCGCAGACACCCGCCGCGGCGGGTCTGCGCCTCTTTCAATAGATCTATAAAGCCGCTCTCAGTTCGTGGCAATCAGTTCCCTGCCGAGGTACAATGGCCGCGAGGATTTGAGATGAAGAAGCCGACTTCGGCGCTTCCGCGCGACCCGGTCATTGAGGCCTACAAGAAAGACGTCGACATGACCTTGGTCCGTGAAAACCTCCGGCTTTCGATTGAAGAGAGGCTCCGAAAGCTGATGCAGCTCCAAGCGTTCGCCGAAGAACTGCGGCAGGCAAACAAGAAATCGAAAACGGAATCCCGATGACTGACTATGCGGCACGGATCCGGGCGCTGGCTGAGAATCAGGTCGAATTCATCATCGTTGGCGGCGCGGCAGCGACAGTCCATGGCTCGGCCCCGAAAATAGGCTGGTGTGGGGCAGACACTCTTGTCTGCCTCCATCTAGGGAACCCCTTCAGGGTTCTCATTCAGAGCGGATTCCAAACCCAGGGTAGTCC
>CAZIDA010000144.1:0-7724 GCA_964537865.1 uncultured Acidobacteriota bacterium | reverse complement strand
CCAAAACGCGGCGCGAAATCATCTTTATCCGGCAACTGAAGCGATCGGTTCGCTCCAGTGCTCCCGAGAGAGGTGGTACCGACCGGCACAAATTGGCCCGTAGCCGGGTCAAAGTTCATCAAGGCGATGTTCTTGGCGCCGGCGACCATCAGCAAACCCTTCTGAAAATCAAAGTTGCCGAAGTGATTGTACTTGTCTGTCACGAGGCCTTTATATTCGTAGCGCAGTCCAAGGGTCAGAGTGAGATTGGGGCGCACCTTCCAGGTATCCTGTCCGAAAAAGTCGTATTCACCCAAGTGGCCGGAAATGCTCTGAGTGAAGCCATTCAGCCAGAACGTCGGAAGCCCCAACAAAGCATCGGCCACGCTGTTGCCCAGAACGCATCCGGGCGGCGCACAGCCGAGCGCCTGGGCTGCCTGCGATGGAATCTGGCCGAGACCGCCCGTGACCGTCCCGGTGAAGTCAAATTCACCACGAGTCATGGAAGCAATCGAAAAATTCCCGCGGTTCACGCTCCGCAAATCCACTCCGTAAGCCAGAGAATGGTTGCGATAAACATGGGTGAGCGTGTCGGCAATCTGAAAAGTATTGATGGCGCCGCTCTGAGGGTCGGTATTATTGGAGCCCAAGGAATCGTAACCGGAGAAATTGAGATTGGGCACTCCCATCAAGCGTGGATCAGACTGCACGAGACCTTGAAGGCCCAACTGCTGCGCGATGGAGTTTCCCTCGTCCTGGTTGTCGTCGCGAATCTGCCAGCGGTTGTAACCGATCTTCAATTCGTTAAGGAGATTCGGTGAGAAAGCGTGGGTCCAATCGATGCCGGCCATCTGGTACTGATCGTGAGTAAAAGTCCCGTAGCCCGGGATATTCGTCGTAGCCGCGCGGGAATCGGTATTGGGCGGGAGAAATTGAGAGTCACGATTCACGTTGTAACGGAAGAACACATTGTCCTTTGAACCCCATCTTTGGTCGATCCTACCAAAGAAGTTGTTTTGGTCGATCTTCCGGTTCACCAGCGCCATGTAGTTCACGCCTCCGCAAGTCGCATTCGGGATGTTGGGGTGCGGATAGCGATTCACCAGGGCCTTGCCGACGGGATCGAGGTAAGGCAGCGTGTTCGGGCCGCCCGGGCCCATTAAGGGTTGAATTTGGCCGGAGAGCAGCGCAAACGGATCGAGCAACAAGTTGGTCGTGGCACAAGAGGGTGAGAGATCTCCCGAAAAATCGCCGTTACGCTCGGCGTCGGTGGGAACCCGGGCGCGGTCAAAGAATCCATGCCGGTCCCGCAAACCCTCATACGCCACAAAAAAGAATGTCCGATCATGCCCATCGTAAACACCCGGGATCACGACCGGTCCGCCCAACGCCCCCCCGAACTGGTTCCGGTGAAACGGGGCGACCTGGGGATCAAAAAAATTGCGCGCATCCAGGGAAGTGTTCTCGAAGAACTCGTGCAACGAACCGTGCAGTTGGTTGGCGCCGGACTTGGTCACAATGTTGACCTGGGCGCCGGCGTGAGCGCCGAACTTGGCGTCGTAGTTGCCGGTTTCCATGCGGAATTCCTGCACCGAATCGAGCGGCGGGACGACGGTGAACTGGCCCACGCCGATGGCCGTGTCATCGAGTCCGTCCAGCCAGAACGAATTCATGGAGTCTTGCATTCCGTTGACATTGATGGCGCCGCCGCGATCACTGATCCGAGATCCGGGCGTGCCCGGAACGACACCGGGGGCCAGCGTCGTGAGTTCGAGAAAATGGCGCCCATTGATCGGAAGCTCCGAAATCTTGGTCTGCTCGATCGTGGTGCCGGTGGAGGAGTTTTCCGTATCCAGCACGGAAGGCGCCTCCTTCACCTCCATCGTGGAGGTCTGAACACCAATCTTCATCTGGAAGTCCAATTCCAAATGCTGGTTGACCGCGAGCACAACCGGCTCTTGGATGGCCTTTTCAAAACCCGCCTTCTCGACGCTGACGCGGTATCGACCCGGTGGCAGAAGGGCAATGCTGAATAGCCCATCGTCAAGCGTGACCGCTTGGCGGACAAGCCCGGTGCCGATTCTTTCAACCGTCACCGTGGCGCCCGGAATCACCGCCCCGGAGGGATCCGTAACAGTCCCCGTGAAACTGCCTTGAAATGTTTGTGCGCTCGTGTGGACACACCAACCACCGATCAAAACGACGAAGGCAATCAGGCACGAAAGATGCAGCCATCTCATGATTGAAACCTCCACTTGGAATTCTTCCTGATGATGGGCGGGATGCTACCACAAAATGAAGCTTACATTTTATTTGGTCTTGGCTTCGAAGCGCGCCTTCATGGTCAAATTGAAATCGCTCCGTTCCGGATCGTTGGTGAGGACGATGGCGGTCTTGGTCACGTCGCCGCTGTAACCCTGCGTGTGCTCCACCGCAAGAGTAATTTTTCCCTCCTTCCCGGGAGGGACGACTTTGTCAAAGTCGCTGGCGGTGCAACCTCAACCCGGCGTCACGGAAAGAATCTTCAGATCCTCCGTCCCTTCGTTCTGGAACGTAAAGGAATATCGGAGCGGGGTTCCCGGCTGAACCACACCAAAGTCGTGGGACGTTTCATCAATGCTCAGTCGGGGACCCCCATCCGATTTTTTCTGAGCAGCCGGCAATGTCGCGGCAAAAAGAAACGCCGTGATCCCCAGGAGCAACCAGATCTTTCTCATGCAATCCTCTACTTTCGCTTATTGCGGCCGAAAAATGCGCTTTTGGCGGAATGGACCCTGAACCATGAAAGGAAACTCTCAGATTCAACCCGCCGATGCTATCCCAATTCAAATCGGCATGTCAATTCCTTCAATCAGACCTTTGGCGCACGGCGTCCAAATACGATAGATTTTTTGAAAGAAATCGATATAATAAAGCGAACACGATTCAACTTGGTTGTCCCGGGTGTTTCAGGCCGCGGTTCTTCCGGGCTTACTCGGAGCGACACTTCAGGCGGCTGAACGGACAAGAATCGTCTTGTCCGGCCGTTCAGCGTGAATTGATCGAAGGTTCACCGGTGAGAATTGTTTTTATGATCGGCGGGAGAAGCGCTTTGACCGAAGTCCTTCCCGAGGCCCGTCGATGTGCGCGTCTATGTAATATTTTGCCAGTGGGGAGTTGCCACTGAATTCGTCATTTTCATTTTACGGATCGACCGTCGGCAAGAAGATCGTCATGGCGGTCACCGGTTTCATCGGAATCGGATACGTCATGGCCCACGTCATGGGGAATCTGCTCGTTTTCGCGGGGCCCGGCGCTCTGAATAATTATGCGCATCTGCTCAAAGCCAGTAAGCTGTTTTTGTGGACGGCGCGATCGGTGCTCATTGCGGCCGTCGTTCTTCACATCGTCGCGGCTTATCAACTATGGCGCGCCAGCGCCGAAAGCCGGCCTCAGGAGTACCGGAAATGGACTCCCATCAACTCCACGTGGGCGTCCCGCACCATGCGCTGGACCGGCCCGCTGCTCTTGCTCTTCATCGTGTTTCATCTGCTCCACCTGACGGGCGGCCAGATTCATCCGGGCGGCGCGTTCAGCGAGCACGACGTCTATCACAACGTCGTCACCGGGTTCCGCGTGTGGTGGGTGTCGGCCATTTACATCATCGCGATGCTGGCGCTCGCCTTTCACATGTACCACGGCGTTTGGAGCATGTTTCAATCGGTGGGGCTGAATCATCCGCGTTACAACGGTTTCATTCGCCATCTCGCCACCCTCATCACCATTATCGTGGTGGTCGGATTCATCTCCATTCCGGTGGCGATTTTGCTTCGCATCATCTCATAAGGTTGGTCTATGGAATTAAACTCTCAAGTTCCTTCCGGCCCCATCGAAAAGAAATGGGACCAGCATCGATTTGAAATGAAGTTGGTGAATCCCGCCAACAAACGGAAGCATTCGATCTTGGTGGTGGGTTCGGGACTCGCCGGCGCTTCAGCGGCGGCGTCGCTCGCGGAGCTCGGCTACAACGTCAAATGCTTCTGTTACCAAGACAGCCCGCGGCGAGCGCACAGCATTGCGGCCCAAGGCGGAATCAACGCCGCCAAGAATTATCCCAACGACGGCGACAGCATCTATCGCCTCTTTTACGACACGGTCAAAGGCGGCGACTTCCGGTCCCGCGAAGCCAACGTCTATCGGCTGGCGCAGATCAGCGTCAACATCATCGATCAGTGCGCCGCGCAGGGCGTTCCGTTTGCGCGCGAGTACGGCGGATTGCTCGACAACCGATCCTTCGGCGGGGCGCAAGTTTCCCGGACGTTTTACGCGCGCGGACAGACGGGACAACAGCTTCTCCTGGGCGCGTATCAGGCGCTGGAGCGCCAGGTTCATCTCGGCAAAGTGCAAATGTATCCGCGCACCGAGATGTTGGATTTGATTTTGATTGACGGAAAAGCGCGCGGCATTACCACTCGAAATCTGATTACCGGGAAAGTGGAATCGTTCGTAGGCGACGCTGTTGTGCTCGCGACCGGCGGTTACGGAAATGTCTTCTACCTCTCCACGAATGCCAAGAACAGCAACGCCACGGCCATCTGGCGGGCGTACAAGCGCGGAGCAGCGTTCGCAAATCCCTGCTTCACTCAAATTCATCCCACCTGCATTCCGGTGAGCGGCCAGTATCAGTCAAAGCTGACTCTCATGAGCGAGTCGCTGCGAAACGACGGGCGCATCTGGGTGCCGTTGAAGAAAGGCGATCCTCGGCCGCCCAACGAGATTCCGCCGGAAGAGCGCGATTATTTTTTGGAAAGAAAATATCCCAGCTTCGGTAATCTGGTCCCGCGCGACGTGGCCTCACGAAACGCCAAGCAGGTGTGCGACGAAGGCCGCGGCGTGGGATCGACCGGCCAGGCGGTCTATCTCGACTTCAGGGAAGCCTTGCAGCGTTTGGGAGAACAGGTGATCCGCGAGAAGTACGGCAACTTGTTCGAGATGTACGAGCGCATCACCGATGAGAATCCCTACAACGTGCCGATGCGAATCTATCCGGCCATCCATTACACCATGGGCGGCTTGTGGGTGGATTACAATTTGATGAGCACCATCCCCGGTCTTTTCGTGATCGGCGAAGCGAATTTCTCGGACCACGGCGCGAATCGTCTGGGCGCGAGCGCATTGATGCAGGGGCTGGCCGACGGGTATTTCATTGTGCCGTACACCTTGGGAAACTATCTCGCTTCGACCCGCCTCGAGAAAGTGGCCGCCGATCATCCCGCTTGCAAGGAAGTCGAAGCCGGTGTTTCGTCGTTGACGAAGAAACTTCCTTCCATCAACGGCCAACATCCCGCCGATTCTTTCCACAGGGAGCTGGGAAAGTTGCTGTGGGAAGACTGCGGCATGGCGCGCAGCGAAGCCAGCTTGAAACGCGCGCTTCAAAGGATTCCGGAAATTCGCGAGCGGTTTTGGAAGGATCTTCGCGTGGTCGGAGAAAACGAAGAGTTGAACCAGGAACTCGAGAAGGCGGGACGCGTCGCCGATTTCATGGAGTTGGCGGAATTGATTTGTCTCGACGCGCTCGAACGCGCCGAATCGTGCGGCTGCCACTTCCGCGAAGAGTTTCAGACACCCGAAGGCGAAGCCAAACGAAACGACAACGAGTTTGCTTACGTCGCTGCCTGGGAACATCGAGGCCCAGGGCAAAAGCCGCTCCTCCACAAGGAGGCGCTGAATTTCGAATACGTTCACTTGACCCAACGGAGTTATAAGTAATGAACCTCACTCTTTACGTATGGCGGCAGAAAGACGCGAAGTCTCCAGGCCGCATGGAACGATACGACGCCAAGGACATCAATTCGGATATGTCGTTTTTGGAGATGTTGGACGTTGTGAATTTGGATTTGATCGCGAAGGGCCAGGCGCCCATCGCCTTCGATCATGATTGCCGGGAAGGCATCTGCGGTTCGTGCAGCATGATGATCAACGGCGTGGCCCACGGACCCAAGCCGGCCACTGCTACTTGCCAGCTTCACATGCGGAATTTCAAAGACGGAGACACCATCTACATCGAACCGTGGCGCTCCAAGGCGTTTCCGGTGGTTAAAGATTTGGTGACGGACCGCGGGGCGTTCGACCGAATCATCCAGGCGGGCGGATACATTTCCGTCAACACCGGCAGCGCTCCGGAGGCGAATTCCGTGCCCGTGCCGAAAGCCAACGCCGATCTCGCCATGGATGCGGCCGCGTGCATCGGCTGCGGCGCTTGCGTGGCCGCGTGCCCGAACGGTTCGGCCGCTCTGTTTACGGCCGCCAAGATTTCGCATTTGGAGTTGCTTCCGCAAGGAAAACCGGAGCGGGAGCGCCGCGTCATTCACATGGTGCAGGCGATGGATCACGAGGGCTTCGGCAATTGCACCATGCATCGCGAATGTGAAGCGGTCTGTCCGAAAGGGATCAGCGCCAACTTCATCTCGCGGATGAATCGGGAATTTCTGCGCGCCAGCCTGCGATATCGCAGAAGCGGCGAAGAACAAATCTGATTGAATCGAGATGCGGCGGGTTCGGCAACCTGCCAGGAATAAATTTAATTTGTGTCGGGTTCCAGAAGATAGGTTCCGGAAGATTCATTCAGATCAAACCCGGTGACGGCATATTTCTTTTCGAACGAGGTGAGAAAACCACGCCGCATTTCGGCTTGAATCCTCTCCGCTTCAGCGACGTTGTGCCGCCGCAAATCCGCAATGTTTATCGGCACGGAGATCGGCACGGCGCTCGGCGCCGGCTTGAGAGATTCACCCGAGAGGATTCTTTGAACGCGCTCGGATTTCAACCACCATTCCGCCACCAAACGATCGGTGGGAAGGTTGGCGTGCAATGGACTGGAGGTGAATCCGTAGGCATTCGGAATGAAACGGCGAATCACGGCGCCCAATCGCGTGATGTTGAACAGGGCGTTCTTTAGCGCCAACGGATCGAACGTCCACTCGATCAATTCAATTCCCCGGTGAAGCATCTCCTCGCGCTGTCGCAGTTTCAGCATCCGACCAATGCCACGGCTCTGATACTCCGGGAGCACCGCCACCATATCCGAATGAAGAAAAATCCGGTCTCCGTGAATGGCCGCGAATCCACTCGCAAAGCCGACCGCCTGATTACCGTCATCAGCGACCAAGACGAGACCGCCCGTCCTTGCGGCGATCATGAAAATATGCGAGGGCGCCGTCTCCAACTCAGAGAACTTCCACACTCGCCGTTGAAGCTCAACGCATGCTTCAAAGTCTTCCAGGCTGGAGCAGGCGCGGATGCTAATTTGATTTGCGTTCATAAAGTCGAAAATTGAAATTCAACTCGGAATGAAGCCTGCGGTTCATTTGGGCGCAATGGCTGGAAGCAACAAACAAATCGAATCCATCAGGTCTTCCCGGGCCACTCTCTACGACTGCCAACGAAAAGAAACGTTGAATCGATGTCATTCTATTGGGTGGAAGGCGGGAGTGTCAAACTGCTCGGCCACGCCGGCACTATCACTTTTGGAGTGCGCCGGCAGAGCGAAGCGGCGACGGCGCTTTGGATTGGCGAGGAAGATGAATAATACCACGATTCTGGCAGGCTGGAGCAAAAGCGGCGTCGCAGTCGCCGCAGCCCAAAATTTGGAGCGCGCCCTATCTTGAGCGCGCCGCTCGTGGCGGCGCTATCAAGCTCACCGGGAAAGGAACACCCTCAAGTCAATCCGGAGATGACGCGTTGAATCACGTTGAGGAGAGGCCCCG
>CAZIDA010000143.1:0-7753 GCA_964537865.1 uncultured Acidobacteriota bacterium | reverse complement strand
ACGCTCTTCTGACCCGGTGGCGCGGCCGCGTCTACTCTCTCCATCATTTCCCGCGGCAATTCCGAAAGAGATTTTCGATCGACAGACTTGCGGGAGATTCCATGAAACATTCGGAGCGCGTGATCGACTTCGCGATAGAGGGAGAGCGCCGCCCTGAGTTCACCAGCTATGCTTGCAGAAAGCAAGCCGTCCTTTGCCGCGTGCTGAATCAGATCGCCGAGGGTTGAACCGACGCGATAGCCTTTTCCGCGGCTCAAATGCGAATAGCCGAGAGTGTAATCGATGTCATAGACGCCCCCCGGCGCCTTGGCGAGATCGATAGAGTCCTGCGCGGTTGCAGACTCTTGTTCCACACGCGACCGAAAATCCAGAAGGTCGCTCTTTAACGTCGGCTCGGCAGCGCGGCGGATGCAGGATTCCAGGATTTTCCGACACTCGTGAGCCGCCCATCTCCGATCTCCTGCCGAGGGACGCAATTTCAAATACGCCACGAGTTCCCACGCCTGCGCCTGGTTGCGGACATACTCCACGAAATGATCCGCATCCTGCACTAACTCGCCTTCCCTTCCGCTCGGACGAAGCCGTGGATCGAACACGTACAACGGACCCTCGCGGGTATAACTCGTCAAGATCGAGACGAAGTTCTCTGCCAGGGCATAAGCAATTTGACGAACCGCGTCCCGGTCGCGAAGGAAGGAATAGTCGGAGACGAAAATCAAATCCAAATCGGATCCCACATCCAATTCCTGCGTCGCCAATCGACCGAGACTCAACACACCAAATCGAAATTTAGGATCGGCCAGTATCTTTCGCCCTGCGGATGACAGCTTGCGGAAGACGATTCGCTTTGAGATCTCCATCGCGCCATTCACGGCTTCGTCGGCAATCAACGAAAGACGTGGGAAGGTTTTTCCGAGGGGAGGACGACTCACAGCGTCCTCCGTCAAAACGTCGAAAATGCGTCGGCGAGTCTCGTCCCGCAGGCGATTGATGTCTTGGCTCTCGGAGGAAGTGCCGCGTCCCGGTTTTTTGCTTCCGACGGACGAAGCTCTTATCCCGCCCTTCTTTCTCACCGGGGATCGTTGACTCTTCGGAGGTTTCACGAGTTGCGGAATCACCCACTCGGGGTGACGTACGGAAGTTTCGCCCAGAAGATTTCCGGAATTAAAGATGGCTTCCAACCGGCTGCCGGCATCCTTTCGGATTTCGTCGTCTGCTCCGAGAATCCGGCGATTGAAAACTACTTCCAGAAAAGCGTGGAACAGCTTCTCACCGGTCTTCGAGATTCTCGCTTCTTGAGCGACGCGGCTAAACGCCGGATTCAGTTTTTCCAGCTCACTAAAGCTCCGCGTCCAAGTCTGATCATTTCGCTCGGCATCGCGTTCGAACGATTGAGTCGTGAGCGCCGGAGGATTTGATCCAATTTCCAATTGTTGTTCGATGACGTGAGAGTAAATGCGCAAGACGTTCCCGCGATGATATTCAATGGCGTGCAGCAAGGCATCGCGGGCGGAAGTCTGTTTGGCGTCTTCAAATCCCAGACGAAGCGCCAAGAGCTGCTGCTCGTCCTCAGACGCAGGCACCGTGTGCGTTTGTTGGCCGCGGTCGAGCTGTAGGTGATGTTCGATGATGCGGAAGAATCGGTAAGCGCTCGCGAGCTCCACGAAATCTTTTCGGTTAATGTAGTTGTTGTCGTGCAGCCGGCTCAGCGCTTGCAGCGTGTTTCCCTCTCTCACCCATGAGTCTTCCGCTCCGTAGAAGCGCTGGAGGCACTGCGTCACGAACTCGATGTCGCGAATGGTTCCTCGCTCCAATTTCACATTGAAGCCCGCCGCATCGACATGAATGAGTTTCTCGTCCAGCTTCGACCTCATTCGCTCGACGCTTTCGATGATCTTCTTCCGATCCTCGGTTGGAAAGATGCACGCTTGGAGCGACCGAATCAATTCCTTTCCGAGGATCAATTGTCCGGCCACCGGCCGAGCCTTCACCAGCGCCTGCAACTCCCACGGCTCTGCGTGGCGCCGATAGTACTCGACGGCGCTTGGAAGGGAGCGAGTGAGAAATCCTTCGCGCCCTTGCGGACGAAGCCGCAAGTCCACGCGAAACGCCCATCCCACCGGCGTGACGCGACTCACCGCCTCGGTGATGGCGCTGCTCAATTTGATGAAGTATTCTTGATTTGAAATCTTGCACTCGGCGCGCGCATCCGATCCTTCCGTCTCGCCGTCGGAAGTGTAAAGGTAGAGAAGATCGATGTCGGAACTGTAATTGAGTTCCTTTCCTCCCAGCTTTCCCAGCGCGATGACCACAAACTCGGCGGGGATGATTCGTCCGGAATCATCCACCGAGCGCGGCGCGCCGAATCGATTTCGCAATTGCTGATCGCATAGGCGGTAAGCCTTCTCCAAAATCACTTCGGCCAACGTCGACAATTCCTCGGTGGTCTCCGCGAGCGTGGCAATGCGCGCCACGTCCCGGTAAGCGATGCGCAAGTATTCCCGTCGCTTGAACAGCGCCAATCGTTCCGACAGGCTGCGGTCTTCCCACGACGTCTCAAACCTCGACAACTCTTCCAGCAAATCTTCCTTCGACTTGACGAATTCAATTCGCTTGTCACGATACAGCGCTTCGATCCATTCCGGATGCAGCCCCAACGTCTCCGACAAAAAATGGCTCTGAGAAAAAATGGGAATGAGCACGTTGAGCGCGCCGAGATTCCGGGTCAGGAATTGAATGGTCCGGGGCGAAGCATTGGCGTTGAAGCGCTCAAAATAATTGAGCGCGGAGTCGGGATCCGGTGAGCTCTTCAACAAGGAAGCGAGCGCACCGAGGATTTCGCGCGGGGCCGTTCGTTCGATATGAACCCAGTTCAGCCTTGCGCGTTCAGGTTCTCGAAATGGAATCGCTGGCGGACGATTGGACATGCCGTGAAGTGAAAAAACGGGACTGCCGTCTCCCCTCAGAGAGACAACGGTCCCGTTCATCTTAACACATTCCCAAGCCCCGAGAAGGTCGCGCCGGGCGCGGCGATCAAATGTCGTAGTACAAGGCGAACTCGTACGGATGCGGCCGCAGACTCACCGCCTGCACTTCGTTCTTCATTTTGTAATTGATCCAAGTCTCCAACAGATCCGGCGAAAAAACGTCGCCCTTCAGCAGAAACTTATGGTCGCTCTTCAAATGCTCCAAGGCTTCGCCCAGCGATCCCGGCATGGTCGGAACATTTTTCAACTCTTCCGGACTCAGATCGTAGATGTCCTTGTCCAACGGCTCACCCGGATCGATTTTGTTTTCGATGCCGTCCAGCCCCGCCATCAGCATGGCGGCGAAAGCCAGGTAGGGATTGCACGACGGATCGGGCGGACGAAACTCCAGGCGTTTCGCTTTGGGCGACGCCGAATACATGGGAATTCGCACGGCCGCGCTGCGGTTGCGGCGCGAGTACGCCAGATTCACCGGGGCTTCGAAACCCGGCACCAGGCGCTTGTAGGAGTTGGTCGTCGGCGCAATGATCGCCGCCAATGCCGGACCGTGCTTCAGCAGCCCGCCGATGTACCACAGCGCCATTTGGCTCAAGCCGGCGTACTTGTCACCGGCAAAGAGCGGTTTGCCTTTGGACCACAGACTTTGGTGCGAATGCATGCCCGATCCATTGTCCTGGAACAAAGGCTTGGGCATGAAGGTGACCGTCTTGCCGCGGCGAATGGCGACGTTCCGCGTGATGTATTTGTACAGCATCATGTTGTCGGCGGATTTCACCAGGGTGTTGAAGCGCTGATCGATTTCCGTTTGTCCCGCGGTCGCCACTTCGTGGTGATGGCACTCAATGGTCATCCCGCATTTCTCCATCACCGCCACCATTTCAGAACGGAGATCCTGATGGTGGTCGGTCGGCGGAACCGGAAAGTATCCTTCTTTATAGCGCGGGCGATAGCCGCGATTATCGGCCTCCCGCCCGGAATTCCACCGGCCTTCTTCGGCATCAATAAAATAGTAACCGCAGTTCTCGCGTTGATCGAAGCGGATGTTGTCGAAGATGAAGAACTCCGCCTCGGCGCCGAAGTAGGAGGTGTCGGCGATGCCGGTGTAAGCGAGGAACGCCTCCGCCTTCTTGGCGACGTAGCGAGGATCGCGCGGATAGTGCTCGCGCGTGATGGGATCGACCACGTCGCCGATCATGCAAAGCGTCGGCGTCTCATGAAACGGATCGATCCACGGAAAGCTGGGATCCGGAATCAGCAGCATGTCGCTTTCGTGAATGGAAGCCCAACCGCGAATCGACGAGCCGTCAATTCCAAATCCGTCCTCGAAGCTGCTCTCCGAGAGTTCGTGAATCGGAAACGAAACGTGATGCCACAAACCCGGCAAGTCCGTGAAGCGAAGATCCAGGATCTTCACACCATTTTCTTTTGCAAACTCCAATACTTCCTTTGGCTGCATTCTTCCCTCCTCGGGGTGAAAGGGTTGTCCTTTATCTAAGGTTGAAGTGGTTTGACCTTCGCCTGACAAAACTATAGGAGGGGTAAATATTCGTCAAGTGGAAACCTTGGCAATTGGCGTTGACACAAAAAAATAATTTTGTTAGGTTCCTGTCCTCAGGATTAGCCCTCCAGTGAACTTAGTTTTTCAACAACGCTCCATATCTGCGCTGGTATTTCTTTATCCAGTTTGAGCCTTTTTCCCGCTGTGCGAGGCACAGCGCGGCTGATGGCTCCGAGCAAAATGCCAGCTTGGGTAGCGCCGGCCGTCCTTTTGGCCGGCGGCTTTTCATCGTGTTCCTGTAAATGCCCCCTACCAGTGCAAAGAGGAAAGAAATCGTTTACGATTTTGCCGCGCGCTCACATTCGCGACAGAGTCCGTAGAGCACCATCACGTGGTTCTTCATCCGGAAACGATATTTCTTTGCCACTCTTTCTTGAAGGTCTTCGATTTCCGGGACGAAAAACTCGACGGTCTTATTGCAGGAAGTGCAAATCAGGTGATCGTGGTGCGGATGTTTGTAGTTGTGTTCGAAGCGCGAAATCCCGTCGGCCAAAACAACCTCGCGCGCAATGCCAGCCTCCTTGAACAACTTCATCGTTCGGAACACGGTGGTGAAACCAATGCGCGCGTCTTGTCGCCGCGCCAGTTGATACAGATCTTCCATGCTCAGATGCGCATGATGCCGAAGGAATTCATCCAAGATCACATCGCGCTGATGAGAGTGTTTGAGGGCCACGCGTTTCAGATGGTCTTCAAACACACGCTTCTCTTCCGCAAACGGGGTCTCGTCGTGGCGCTTGTTGAACTCGGAAATATCCAGCACTCGCGCAGATGCCATAAAGTGTCCTTGGGAATCCGTGGGGTTCTCGACGGGGGCCGGCGCACTCCACTGCCCCGTCACCGCTCACTCCTCGAAATCCCTTCTTTCAACGAGCGGCACTCACCCGAGAAAATCAGCCCGGCGTTTTCATCGCGTGGCGGGTTGTGACTGCGAAGGATTATCGCGAGCCTTTCCCCACGGCGTCAGGCGCAGGGTGTCGTTGTAAATCGTGTACGCCATCAACAGCATCAGAAAGACAAATCCCACCTGGATCAACCGCTCTTTGGTGACGCGCTTCAAGTCGCGACGCAGGGCGCTTTCGACGAGGAGCATGAAAATCATGCCGCCATCGAGTACCGGGATGGGCAACAGGTTGAAGATTCCGAGCTGCAAACTGATGAACGACATCCATCGAAAGAGATCGGCGGCCCCGGTTTTGGCGGCTTCACCGGTGACCCTGAATATTCCCACCGGGCTGACCAGCGACTTGGGAGAAGCCTTTCCGCCGATGAGCTGACCCAAAAGACGAAACGTCAAGGTGGTGTATCGGTAATTCTGCGAGGTGGACTTCGCCACCGCGGCCATCAGCCCCAACTTGGTTTTCACCGTAGGAATATCGGGGCGAAATCCGATTCGTCCAAAACCCAACGCCGAATCAAACACCGGGGTAATCACCTGGGTGAATGTTTGGTTGCCGCGTTGGATGACAAAGGTCAGCGGCTTTCCCACGCTCTTGTGAATGGTGTCGTTGAGATAATTGAAATCGTCCAGCCCCACGATGGGATGGTCGCCCATCTTGATAATGAGGTCTCCATCTTCGATGCCCGCCTGGGCCGCCGGAAATCCCGGAGCGAGGCCTCGAACTTGCACCGGAATGTACGGCTGAATGCCCAAGTCGGAAATCTTCTCACCAGTGTCCGCCAGACTCATCACCTTCGGATCAATTGTGAACGATAACCGTTGATGATTTCGCTGCACCTCGACGCGCACCGGATTCTTCTGATTGATGACCGAGAGATCTTCAACGTCTTGCCAGGTGGGGTTATTTTTGTCATTGAGCTTCACGATGCGGTCGCCGGCGCGAATGCCGACGGCGCCGGCCGCGGACTGGTTGCTCAACGAGCCGACCACCACAGGCTGGCTCAAGTAAATGGGGTTGCGATTGTCGACCTTCAACACGCCGGCCAAGATGATGACCGCGACGATGAGATTCATCACGGCGCCCGCCGTGCTCACCAGAATCCGTTGCCATCGCGGCTTGCTCAGAAACTCATCCGGCGCTCCCACCGTATCATCCATCGGATACTCACCGGCCATCTTGACGTAGCCGCCCACCGGAAGCACCCTCACGCAGCAATCCGTCCCTCCCCAGTTGAATCCCCACAGCCGCTTTCCAAAACCCAGCGAAAAAGTCAGCACTCGAACCTTGAAATACTTGGCCACCAAGAAATGCCCCAGCTCATGGACGAAGATCAGAACGCCCATGACGAAGACAAACGAAAAGATATAAATGGCCGCGGTCTGCAAGCAATTCTCCTTCACTACCTCAATAGCTTTGAACCGGCATTATATCACAGCAGTGGCGAGCTGACGGGCTTGGCGATCGATCTCCAAGCAGTCCTGAATGGTCTGAACTCTGGCGGGGCGCAGGCGATCCAACGTTCTTTCGATCACATCCGGAATTCGAGTCAGGGGAATCTCCCGCTTCAAAAAGGCGTGCACCGCAATTTCATCGGCGGCATTCAACGCGCACAACGCCGCCGGCCCTTCTTCGAGAGCGCGATAGGCCAAGCCGAGACATCGAAATCGCTTGAGGTCAGGCCGACCGAAATCAAACTGCGTGGAATCGCCGAAATCGAAATAATGAACGTTGGTATTCAGCCGTTGGGGGTAAGTTAAAGCGTATTGAATCGGCTGACGCATATCGGCGGCGCTCAATTGCGCCATGATCGAGCCGTCCACAAATTCCACCATGGAGTGAATCGTGGATTGGGGATGAATCAAGACATCAATCTTCTCCGCCTCCAACCCAAAAAGCCAGTGAGCCTCAATGACTTCAAATCCTTTGTTCATGAGCGTGGCGCTGTCGATGGTGATGCGGTTTCCCATGCGCCAGGTGGGATGCGCCAACGCTTGCTTCACCGTGGCTCGCTGCATCCGCTGAAGCGACGCCGTCCGAAAAGGCCCGCCCGAAGCGGTCAGAATCAAGCGCCGAACTTCGCTGCGCTCTCCGGTTCGCAGGCATTGATGAATGGCGCAGTGCTCGCTGTCGATGGGAAGCAGCGGCTTCTTTCGCCTTTTCAATTCTTGAGTAATCAAACCACCGGCCACCACCAAAACTTCTTTGTTCGCGAGCGCCACCGACTTGCCGCAGAGGACCGCCTTGTACGTCGGCAGCAAGCCCACCACCCCCACGGCCGCGGACACGACCAAATCGACGCCGGGATG
>CAZIDA010000142.1:4605-7758 GCA_964537865.1 uncultured Acidobacteriota bacterium | reverse complement strand
CCCGCGCTCGAAACGCTGCCGGTTTCCGAGGACGGCGCCAAGATCAGTTTCACCAATCTCATCGAACCGGCGCCGGGAGACGCCGACATCACGAAGCAAGACATTCTGCTCGCGGTAGGCCGGGGAATTCAAAACCAAGACAATCTTCCGTTGGTGGAGGAGGTGGCCAAAGCGCTGGGCGGGGTGGTGTGCGCCTCACGCCCGGTGATCGATCAAGGCTGGTTGCCGCTGAGCCGTCAAGTGGGTAAGTCGGGGATGACCGTCGCGCCGAAAGTTTACCTGGCTTTGGGAATCAGCGGAGCGCCGGAACATGTGGAAGGGATGAAGAACTCCCAGCTCATTATTGCGGTCAACACCGATCCGAAGGCGCCCATCTTCAACGTCGCGCATTTCGGCGTTTGCCAAGATGTTTTAGAAGTTCTTCCTGTGCTGGCTGAACAATTGAAAAGCCATCAAGAAGGGAGATGACAACCATGGATCCAGCCAGCATCAGAGTTTTGGGCATCCCTTTCTATGTTTTCGTGTGGGTGGCGACGATCGTCTCCTTCGGCATCTTCGCGCGGCGTTTCTGGGCCGTGGCAGGAGTTCTC
Source organism: uncultured Acidobacteriota bacterium (assembly GCA_964537865.1). Lineage (GTDB taxonomy): Bacteria > Acidobacteriota > Terriglobia > JAIQFV01 > JAIQFV01 > CAZIDA01. The sequence continues at coordinate 7,168 of CAZIDA010000142.1, read as the reverse complement.
TTTAGGGCGCGCGCCGAAAATCGATTCGATCACATTCCCCGGAGAATTTTCAATTTTGTCGCCAATGTTCTCGGTCAGAAACGTCTTCTGAACGAGCCGTTGATTGGAACCGCGCATCTTCTCATCTTTTGGGGATTTGTGCTTTATGCCGGGTCCTTTGGGTGGACGCTCATTCGGGCGTTGTGCCCCGTCCTTCCTATCCCGTATCCGGATGAAGTTGCCCCCCTCCGAATTCTTCTGGAAATTTTCGCTCTGCTGACGCTGGCGGGTATCGCTTTTGCCGCCATGCGGCGAATGTTCTTTCCGCCGCCGCATCTTCAGCGGACCGGAGATGCTAACTTCATTTTGATTTTGATTACGCTGCTCATGGGGACTTTTGTCATGGGGCAAGAGTTTCGGGCCGCGATTTTAGAAACTGGATCTGGGACGCTCAATCCGCTGGAGCGATTGTTGTTCAACAACGGGCAACAAATCGCCATCGGCCGTGATACTGCTCAGATTCTTTATCTCGTGATGTTTTGGGCGCACCAGGGAATCGTGCTGTTCTTCCTGGCGTACTTGCCTTATTCCAAGCACCTGCATTTGTTGGCGTCCCCGTTCAACGTGTTCTTTGGAAGTCTTCATCCAGGCACGGAGTTGGGTCCTACATCAGAGGATGGATCGCTCCACGCGGAGGCCAAGCGATGGGACGATTTCAGTTGGAAGCAACTGATGAACGCCTTTTCCTGTGCGGAATGCGGCCGCTGCGACCGCGCCTGTCCCGCCCTGACATCCGGCGCGAAACTCTCGCCGCGAATGGTCATTCAACATTTGAAAGAGCACGTCCTCGACACAGCGATCAATCCGTCCACCAGCTCACTTTCTCCGGGTAATGGGAAAGGGCCGCTCGGAGGAAGTGTTTCCGCTGAAGAGTTGTGGGCTTGCGCCACATGCATGTCCTGCATGGATCGATGTCCGGTGATGAACGAGCACCTCCCCGTGATCGTTCAAATGCGTCGCCATCTCGTGGGCGAAGGGGCTGTCGATTCGGCCCTCCAAGAGGCTTTGACGAATCTGGGCCGATATGGGAATTCGTTTGGAAAATCGGGGCGCTTGAGGTCCCGCTGGACTCAGGACCTCGATTTCAAAATCAAGGACGCGCGCAAAGAGCCGGTGGATTATCTCTGGTTTGTCGGCGATTACGCCTCCTTCGATCCGCGCGTGCAGCGGCTGACTCAGCTCACGGCGCAGATTTTTCACGAAGGCGGGCTGGATTTCGGCATTCTCTACGAAGGCGAACGCAACGCTGGAAACGATGCTCGTCGCGCCGGGGAAGAAGGATTGTTTGAATCGTTGAAGGACAAAAATCTTCAAACACTCTCGAAAGCGAAATTTCGGAAGATCGTGACCACCGACCCGCACACCTTCAATTCCCTGAAGAACGAGTATTTCAAAAACGGTCGCGCGGCCGCGTCGGCGAGTGGCAATTCGGATGGGATCGAAGTTCTGCACTATACCGAAGTGTTCAACAATCTTTTCCAGTCGGGGAAACTGAAAGCGCGCAAACCCATTCCGTACGCCGTGACGTACCAAGATCCCTGTTATTTGGGCCGATACAATGGAGTGTACAAAGCTCCACGCCAGGTCCTTCAATCGCTCGGCGTCGAATTAAGAGAGATGCCCAGAAATCGATCTCGAAGTTACTGCTGCGGCGCCGGCGGCGGCCGCATTTGGATAGGCGAATCACCGGGTGTCCAAGAGCGACCGGCGGAAAATCGAATCCGAGAAGCCGCCGCGCTTCCCGGCGTTGAAACGCTGGCCGTCACGTGCCCCAAAGACATGGCGATGTTTTTGGATGCCTTGAAGACCACCGGTATGGAAGGAAAGTTCAACGTGAAAGACATGTCGGAGCTGGTATGGGAAGCAACCAAGCCATAACGACGGAGGAACGAATGTCAACAATGCAAGAAACGGCTTGTAAAACGCCTGAGATGACGTGGGGCACTTTGTTCGAGTACCCCGAGGGAAGGCGCGTTTTGTCGTGCATCCAGTGCGGCATGTGCGTGGGGACTTGCCCCTACGGGGAACACATGAAATATCCGCCGCGGCGAATCATCGGGATGTTGCGAGACGGCTTGATTGAAGAAGTGTTCCATTCGGAAAGCCTCCTGAATTGCGTGGCTTGCTATTCCTGCATGTCCAAATGCCCCCGGGATATCCGGCTCACCGAAGTCCTGCTGCCTTTGATCAAAGAAGAGATGTTCGCCAACTTGACGGAAGTTCCCGCGGAGCTGCAGAGCGCCTTGCGGAATACCTTGCGGTATGGAAATCCGCAGGGACTTCCGCCTCGGAAACGCGCCGATTGGGTGAAGACGTTGGATTTTCCGGTTCGCATTCTTTCTGAGAATCCTCAGCCGGTCGACGTGCTGTGGTTCGTGGAGTGTTACGCCTCTTACCATCCGCGTGGCAACGATAACAGCCGGGCCATCGCAAGACTCTTGCGTGCCTTGAATGTCGATTTTGCCATTCTTGGAAATGAGGAGCGTTGCGCGGGCGAATGTGCCCGCCTGGTGGGAGAAGCCGG
>CAZIDA010000142.1:0-4505 GCA_964537865.1 uncultured Acidobacteriota bacterium | reverse complement strand
GGCCATTCCCGGCGTCAAGCTGGTGGAGATGGCGCATCATCATGCGAACGCTCTCTGCTGTGGCGGCGGCGGAGGCGGCATGTGGCTGGACACGTATTACAAGAGCAAAGGCATGGAGCGGCTCTCGGAGCGCCGCGTGAAAGAAGCCGTTGCCACCGGCGCGGATGTCCTGGCGACCGCGTGTCCGCTCGAAGTCTCCCGGTTCGAGGACGCCTTGAAGGTCTTGGGGTATGAAAACAAAATGATCGTGCGCGATGTCGCGGAACTCTTGGCTGAATCGTTGGGAGGATGCTGATATGGACAGCAAGAACGGCCACATTCGAATCGGATTCTACATCTGCCATTGCGGACACAACATCGCCAGCGTGGTGGATGTTCAGGCGGTGGCGCAGATGGCCACGTCGCTGCCGGGCGTCGCCGTTTCGAGAGACTACAAATACATGTGCTCGGATCCGGGACAGGAGTTGCTGCAGCAAGACATTCGCGATCATCAGTTAAATCGCATTGTCGTGGCTTCTTGCTCGCCCCTGTTGCACGAACAAACATTTCGTCGCGCCACCGCGAAAGGCGGCCTCAATCCGTTCTTCTTCCAGATGGTCAACATTCGGGAGAACGTCTCTTGGGTTCACGACGATCCGGTAGAGGCCACACGGAAGGCGATGGACCTTGTCCGCGCGGCCGTGCGGCGCGTTTCTTTGCACACTCCGTTGACTCCCCAAAAAGTTCCCATTCGTCCGGAGGTGTTGGTCGTGGGTGGAGGCATTGCCGGTATCCATGCCGCTCTGACTCTCGCGGATTCCGGCAAGAAGGTTTATCTCGTGGAGCGAGATCCCACCATCGGCGGCCACATGGCCATGTTCGACAAAACCTTCCCGACGTTGGATTGCGCCGCGTGCATCCTCACGCCGAAGATGTCGGCGGTGAAGAATCATCCGAACATCACTTTATGGACTTATTCGGAGGTGGCGCGGGTTCAAGGATTCGTTGGAAGTTACCAGGTCGACGTCAAGCGCAAGCCGCGTTATGTGAAGGAAGAACTCTGCGTCGGATGCCTGGAGTGCATCGACGCGTGCATCTACAAGGAGCCTCGCTTTGCCGATGAGTTCAATCAAGGGCTGAGCAAACGCAAGCCGGTCTATCTTCCATTTCCTCAAGCGACTCCACAGGTGGTCCTCATCGATCCCGAGACTTGCATTGAGTTCAAGTCGAAGAAGTGCAAGAAGACGTGCATCGAGAAATGCGATCGCAACGCCATCGACCTGGAGCAGAAGGAGGAGATTCGGCAGATTGAAGTCGGCACGATCGTGCTCGCGACCGGTTTCCAGCCGTTCGATGCGCGCCGCATTCCGTATTACGGATACGGGCTTTATCCCAATGTGTACACCTCCTTGGAAGTGGAGCGGATGATCAACGCCTCCGGCCCCACCGCCGGCGCCATGATCTTGCGGGACGGGCGAAGGCCTCAGACGGTGGGAATCATCCACTGCGTCGGCTCACGCGACGCGAAGACGAATCGCTGGTGCTCGCGAGTTTGTTGCATGTACTCGCTGAAACTCGCTCATCTGATTCGAGAGCGCAGTCAAGCGGAGATCTTTGAGTTCTACATCGACATTCGCAGCGCCGGCAAAAGCATGGAGGAATTCTATAACCGCGTGGCCGAAGAGGGCGTGCATCTGATCCGAGGAAAAGTGGCGGATGTTTATCCGGAAATTACCAATGGCCACCAGGGACGGCTCATTCTTCAGGCGGAAGATACGCTGCTATCTCGCGTCGTGAAGATCCCCGTGGACATGGTGGTTCTAGCGGTAGGACTGGAGCCACGCGCGGACGCGGCGGATGTTCGCCGTATCTTCAACATCAGTTGCTCCACCGAAGGTTTCTTCATGGAACGCCATCCCAAGTTGGCGCCGGTGGATACTTTCACGGAGGGAATCTTCATTGCCGGAACATGCCAGGGCCCGAAGGACATTCCCGACACCGTGGCGCAAGCGGGAGCGGCGGCCGCACAAGCCCTGCGCCTGATCGACACGCAGTACGTTGAAATGGAGCCGAATACCGCCTACATCGTCGAGGAGGATTGCTCCGGATGCAAATCCTGCATCCCGCTGTGTCCTTACAGCGCCATCGCTTTCGGCGAGGAAAAGAAGAAAGCCACTTTGAATGAGGCGTTGTGCAAAGGATGCGGCACTTGCGTCGCGGCGTGTCCGTCGGGGTCCATCAAGCAGAATCTTTTCGAAGATGCTCAAATCTTCAGTGAGATCGACGGGCTCCTTCAAATCCAAATTACGCAAGGGTTGATGAAAAACGGTGACGGAAATTGAAGGAGAAGAGAATTTTCATGTGAGATCTCCAGTCGACGGACTTAGGATAAGATCGACTCACGGTTGGTGGCTCCTTTCGCGGTTACGAGTTTTCTTTCGCAAGAAACTTACACCACAAAAGGAGCCCCAATTTTCCAGCGTTTCCACCTCTTTCACAAATTTATTTTCGTTCAATCCAACTCAACCCCTGCGTAATTTGGGTTAAACGCCACGACACGCCGGATCCGGCCCTCCATCCCAAACGCCTCTGGAACTAATTTCAGGAGAACCGAGAGCGGTTGGGCTACGCGGAAGCCTTGCGCAGAGAATATCCCCTCGGGCCCGGGTCGTCGAATCCGCTGGTCGACACATCGTGCAGCAGCGGTTGAAGCAATGCGGAATGCGGTGGTCGATTCCCTGGGCTCAGGCTGTGCTCAACCTCCGGACCCGCCATCGCAGCGGTCAGTTCGATCAATACTGGGAAGATGTCGCCACGACCTAATCCCACAACTTTCGTTTCGCGCACCCGGAATACACAATACGCTTGACTACCGGTGATCGTAGAACTACGATATTGGCATTCATCCAGGGGCCTAAAGAATCCGCGCTTTATATTCTTCCTTTTTGAGACTGGGGTTTCTTGCCGAGTCATAGTTTATTTCCATCATTTCGTTTTTGCAGCTTTGAACGCGGACATATGATGGCGGAGGTTCATATGAATCTGCATCCGAGTGACGAGCGCGGGCAAGTTGTAATGGCAGGCGTGACCGTTCTTGTGACTTTACTCATCGGCGGAGCGGCATTGGTAACCGCCGTCGGTTCAAGCAGGCCGTATGGTGTCGCTCTCCAGAAACTTGGAAGGAATGAGAAGATGACGGACGATGATTGGAAGCGGTTGCAGGATGGACAGCAAAACATGGCTCGGTCCGCCCAGATCCTAGGCGCGGGCGCCAGGCTGATTGGTCGCAGTGGACCGGTCCCCGGAGTTGACGCTGGAACGAGCTATGGTGCTGCAACGCTAGGTAAGGTTCTGGTGAGCCGAGTCGTCAGACCTGGCATGCAGCGGATCATTCGCACTGTCGGTATGCCCCCTCTGACCCAAGATCGTCCACACACAGCACAAACAACAAGCACGAAGCCGACGGGTGAGGTGTGGGTCTGTAAAGCGGAGGCACCGTGGTACTCGCCCGACATGCTGGTCCCGATTTCGGTCGGTCCAAGCACAATCACCCTCCCAGCATACAGCATTACGAGGACCTCATACGGCGTCGATTACCATCTCAGTGGGGATGGAGCAGTCCTGAGGTTTACGCCGCCTAAAGAGAGATACACTCCAGGAGAGATGGTGGAGCTCGAGATGGACCTCGAAGGAGGAAGCTGGAGCAATCGTACCTGGGGAGTGAACAATATCACGAGCAAGGGTGGGGTCAGCGGGGGGTGGCTCGCGGATCCTATTCTTACGTACAAGGCAGTCGGCACGAACAGGGTCGGTTCTGTGGAAGGCCTCCGCCACTCGAAACTGTCGGGCCCGTTCTCTGTAGGCGGAGATGAATGCGTGCCGTGCTTTCAGTTATCGGTCGGGAGGGATGGGAGCCTAGGAACAGTGTCTATCACCTGGAACTGCAAGCGGGAGTGACCGGCGCCTTTGCCGGCATTTCAGCGATCATCGTGTTCGCAAGGAGTGGTCCATAATGGGACTGTCTGGCAGGTCGTAACTTTTACCGGTAATGTTTTTAAAATTGCCGGCTCGGAAGGGACAGCCTCGTGGCTGTTGCGAGGAGACGCTGGGAGTGAAAGGAGAGAACGCTATGCGCCGCCGCAGCTTTTTAGGAATCATCCTGGTGTTATTGCTCGCCATCCCTGCCTCTGCTCAACCACGGAAACCGTCTCCGACCCAGAACCGATATTTGCAGAATTACGGTCCTCCAGATCTCTTCATGATCGATTTTGAAATTGAGAAAGTGGATACGCAGCAAAGGATCTTCAAAAGGCTAGTGCCGCCTCGACGCGTCGAATCGTGGATATACCTCCACCGCGGCCTACGCGTGAATTTCGATAACGGTTTTTTCGACGAAGAACAGCGATTCAACTCGCTTGGGGGCGTGGTCCCTCCCACCACTCTCCGGCCTTTGGAGTTTACGGCGTCAATGACACCCCTGCAGATTGAAACTCGTTTTGGGAGACCCGACCAGATCGAAACGGCAT
>CAZIDA010000141.1:0-7808 GCA_964537865.1 uncultured Acidobacteriota bacterium | reverse complement strand
CCTGGCGGGCCTTTCACCCGCTTGGCGGGCGACCATTTCCAGGTCCCCGGCTACTTAATGCCGTCCCTCCGGGACTGTTTTCGCGGCAGGGTCAAGAGCGTAATGAGTCCTTGAAGAAAGGATGGAGCTGGACAGACTCCTGACCCATATCTTCCCTCCAAGCCAATCCCAACTGGGGATTGGAGAGATACGACCCCGATCAGTTCCCTATGGCCGCCTCTTCATGGTTGCGCCATCCACACACATGCAGGAGCTTATCCGGACGACCAAAGGGCAAGCTGCCTGTGCCATCTTGAAATTCCCCTTTTCAGATTTTCTACCACACCACGAAGAAACGGGCACCTGACCCCCCTCTAGAGTTTTTTCTTGAAGACGACGATGCTCTCCCTAGATGGGTGGCGGCCATGGTCCCGCATTTGTTGTGCGCTGTTACCGCGATAACGCGTCGCCACGATCTTCTTACACTGAAGGCCTATGCGTTCCCCAATCTCTGCCGTCAATTCGTCCACTTTGAATCGAATTCCGTTATATTGAGCATTACCCACAACGAGGGCAATCCAGGCACCACACCGACAGACGCGTTTCATTTCTCGAAGGGACAGAAACATGTCAAGGAAGTAACCCTGGATCATCGACGGTATGCGTGGATCAGGCTCTGTGCGTTCAAAGCGCATCAAAGCGCGAGAGAGCGCGTCGGGTTCGTTGTAATCAACCGCAGTCGGCCTAATTGGTTTGGATTCTGGGTGCGATTCGAAACTTTGGTAGCGCAGACGGCGAGTTTTCTTCCAGTCGAGAAAACCAAACATCAACTCAACGCCAAAGACCCGCGTGTAATCATGACGATTCGGATACGGAGGCGAGGTGATAACGGCAGAGAATGTCTGATCCTTGGCCGGTAATCGTCTCGCGTCTGCACGCCGAGCATTCCATTTCCCGTTGGCCGTGCTTACTGCCACTTGGTCTAAGTCTGCCAGCATGGCTTCAATGTGCGCAGCAAGTTGGGCGGGAATTTGTCGAGAAGAGTTGTGACGATTTGTCCATTTTAGCCATCCACCACTGGGAATGGCACGACTGAAATCAGAGAGAGTTCTCAGAAGTGCCATCTTAAAGAAATTCCGATCCACGCGAGAGCAATCGAGAGAAGCAATCTGGATGCCCAAAGCGTCAAAGGCACCGAGTAATTGACCCGGCAAGGCCTTTTGGACCAAGTCCGAATAATCATGCGAAGTGCCATTCCACCTCGTGGAATCGATGTGTTTCTGCAATGTCGCCCATTCTTTTATAAGGTGAGCCCAGCAATAATCTACCAGTTTCACTTTAGATGCGAAGACAGCAAACGGAGAAAGATCAAAGCCAGTGGCTGGGATGTTCTGCTCTTTGGCGGCAAGAAGTGTCGTTCCCGCACCGCAAAATGGATCAAGGATTAGGTCCCTTTCGGTCAACCCCCATTCGTCAATCAAACCGTGAACCAGTTCGCTTGTGAAGCTGTGAGGGAAAACGCACCATCGGTGAATAGGCTTCTCCCTCAACGGATTTGGAGTTACCCACCAGTGCCAGCTTGGTCTTTGTCTTATGTGGAAATTCCTCATCGCTTCACTTCGTCCGGTCGTGCCCGATCGCCTGATAGATCGGTTTTGGAAATTCGATGCGCACCGGCTGCCGATAAATGGGGTGTGTCAGCAAAAGCTCGCCTTTGTTCAGCCGTGTAAGATTTGCCTTCACGTCTTGGGAGATGAAGCGATACGCCGGGTCAGCTAACTCAGACGAATCGCTTCGACCAATGACTTTGGTCGAGCAATTACCAACCACTTGGCCATGAACCTCACTCATGAACTGTTCCGCGGAAATCAGAACAACCCCAAGTGAGCGTCCACGCCCGGCGATGTCCAATACGTAATCAAGAATCGAGGATTCGCCCTCGCCACGCCGGCCGGGAGCATACTTGTTCAACTCGTCAACAAAAATAATGACTTTTTCTGGGATGTCGCGCTCGTCAACAGTGGCTTCGGCATACATCGCGTAGACTTCTTTGATGATGTGCCCGAAGACCAGTGATCGTTCCTCGTCCTGCAATTTCGCGATGTCCACGACCAGAGTTTGCCCGCCTTTCACGTTGCGAACTTCCTCTCCAAGGTTCGCGGCGCGCTTCACATTCCGCTGCTCCACAAACAGTCCTGACTGCCTAGTCTTGACCACACGCCTCAGAATACGGACGAATCGGCCAACGGATGATGCCCTCACTTGATCAAGATTCTGCGGCACACCCTTGTCCATAAGTGGTGGGCCGCCCAATAGAGCCTCCCACGTGCGCACTGCCTGCCATTTTTTCTCGTTGTTCATGATGCCCTGCTGAATCTCGCCGATCAAAGCGCCCAGGGTATCCCAAGGATCCGGTACTCGAATCAACAGGTCGAGACCCGGACCTTGATTGCTACGATCTCCGATCACGTCTTCGAGCGAGTATGCATACGTGAAGAACTGGTCAGGCGGCTCTCTAAAACAATTCGGCATTCCGGTTGTTAACGTCTTCTTGCCCCACGGCAAGAGATACCGGACATTCTCAAATACCTTGGGCTTTAATCCAAGAGACTCCCAAAACTCAATCTCCTCCGGTTTGATTCCTTTCCGATCCTTGTCAATAACGAGCAAATCATTCTGCTTCACGTTGAGGAGGATGACCGCCGTTTTCTCTGCTTCGGAACTCTGAAGGATGGATTGAATCAAAAAAGTGGCATAGGAAGTCTTCGTCGCAAGACCTGATATACCCGCGATGTTCACATGCGCACCTTCCGGCCCAAGGATGTAACGTCTGTCCAGATAGACACATGCTTTGGTGCCGTTCGACATGCGAATCATGCCAGCCGGAATTCGGTCTTTCTCATCCATCTTGTCGATGCCGAGCGCAACATGAATGCCCGCCTCGTCCGCGAACTGCACCGGCGATTCGTTTTGCACGGGCATGTAAATGCCCATCGGATAACGTCGTTCCGTTGAGGGATCGTAGTTCGCCAGCACGTTGACTTCGGCGATATTCGCGCCCTGGCGCGGCGTTTGCGCTTCATTCGCCGTGCTACCGAAATCGCTGGAAATGTAGTTGGAAAGATGCGACGGCGCGTCCGTTACTTGCTTGATGTTCGTCACAAGGCCGAAGGTACGCGTCCCCTGCATCTGATCGGCCTCGACGATGTCGAAAGGGTTCACGATCTCTTCGGGCGCGAGCCAAAACGAAAACTTCTCGGACGAATTTGGGTCGTTCTGGGTGGCAGACGCCTTCCCGATACACTTCTTATCGGTCGCGTTCTCAGTCTTCTTGGCCATTTGTCAGCCTCCGTTTCGTTTCTAAACCCTGGGCGTTATCATCGGCCATTTCAATCCGGCCTTGAGCGCCTCGTTGGAGATAAAGCCGTTCTTCACCGCCTGCTCGGCAAGGTAGATCGCGTAAAGGTGCGCGTGCCATCGCGCATCCTTGCCATGTGGGGTCGCCTGCCGTTCCGCCACCAGTGTCGCCGACACCTCGTCAATCAGGGCCGAATGGATCGCTTCCCCATGGGCATTCGGCAGTTCAATTTTCACAACACCCATGAGCGGATAGTCCAGGTGCTTCTGTTCCCGCAGCCGGACAAACCAGATCGCCGCCTTTCCAGAACGGGCGGCAAACGCGCACGTCCGCGCGGAATACGGCAGGTCGGCCAGCAGTTCGTATAGGTTCATCTTCTTGCTGCCGCGCTTGCTCTGAACCTGAAAGGTCGGCTCTCGACTGAAGGACTTGTTCACCCAAAGGACATTGGGAATATCCTTCCACATATACAGGTCTTTGCCGATGTTGCCGTCCGACAGAAGCCAGTGTGCCGGATCCCTCGGCAAAGCCTTTCCCAGTTCTTCTTCGAGTCTAGCCATGAGGTGGTGGGCCTTGTGCGGGGCGCGCGAGCGCGGTTCCTTACCGGACGTTCTCTCGGTCTCGCCGTCCTCTTCCTGAAGGTCGCAGAAACCGAATCGTTCGCCCGCCTTCTTCACCAATTCCTCGACGCCCTCGCCAAATGACACGGCCTTCTTGTCCATCATAAGGATGATCTGATGCCGGGACGCGGCGACGTTCACCTGTCCGTTGTCCTTTCGGAACACCGTGGCCGCACCGATCTGCGAGACATGAATGGAAGTCCGGCGGCTGCCTTCGACCACGTCGCCGAGGAAGAACGTCCGCGCAGAACCGTCGAGGAAGTACCGCAGGATATGTTTGTCGGCGCGATAGACCGGTGCCAATTCCACGTAAGGTTTGGTGTTGGGCGTTTCCAACAGGACTTCAAAGAAGCTATCCTCGCCCATGCGCAGCCGGTCAATGACTTCGGCATGATCCGGACGAACCATGTCTTCCATTGCCTGCCCCGTCGCAGGCAATACCTTGGCCTCCTTGGTGATGAACTCCAAGGCTGGCCGCAATCCTGCAAATGGATTCCCTGACATCGTTTCCGTTCCTATGGTTTGACGCTGAATCCTTCTTGTCGTGCCACGTCGGCAAGTGGATGCGTGTCCAAGGTAATGAAATGGGTCACCATTGAACTTCGCGGCAAGGTCTTAGCTGTTGCCAATTGGATGGCATCAAGCGACCTGAAATCGCGCTCCGGTGAATACCTTTCCACCAAGTCACCGGCTACACGCCAGGTATCGGGGGATAATTCTCTGATCAAGTATCTGGAGAGATCCTTCCTGAAAGCGCCAATCAGTTCTCGCGCCTGTTTGAGAGTGATCTCCCGGCGGCGTGTGAACTTGAGAATGGCCGAACGAAACTCCACAAGCGCCAGTCGAGAGATGATGATCTTCGCCTCCCTGCACCATGCCTCGACCTCATCGGTCTTGGTATGCCGTTGGTATAGGGCCAGTAGCGCGCTCGTGTCCACGTACACACGCATCAGTCCTTCTCCTTGAGGTACTCATCAACGACATTGACCTTGGCGTTCGCCAACGCACTTCGCGACCGGTCCCATTCGTACTCCGCCGGCCCAGTCAGGTCGCGCAGGGAAGATTGTACTTCCTCGATCTCCTGCCCAGATAGTTCCCAGAGACGAGCAGCATTATTGTCAACCTCCTCCTGCACTTTGAGCACCATACCACGCTCATCACGCGCCGCAGCTTCATGTGCCTTCTCTGATAACGCGGCTAAAGAGTCGTGGATTACGTTCGATTCATTGAAAGTTGGTATCGCAAGGTTCTGCATGATGTGTGGGTTCATCGAAATCGCAATCGTGTATGACTGCACCACCAACCGTGCCGGTGCAGAATTGAGAAGGGCACACAGATAGTGAGCTTCTTTCTCAGATCCTACGTCAACGAGCATGAGTTTATGGTCCGGAATGACTGGTCTGCGATCCTGAGGACCAACGACTGCGGCCGTGAGAGTTGATGCCTGTTCTCGCCAGACAACCTTCCATGGGGCGAATGTGTAATCGCCGATGTTAAAGATCGAGTAAAAGGGAGAATCGTTCCTAAAGTATCTCTTGAAGGCGGCTCTTTTCTGAAGCTCACTCTTAAACCGAGCAAGATAAGAATGAGCCTTCGGAAACTCTTTCGATAATCGCGCTTCCGGAATCGCGTTGAGGCGTTGGGTCTTCTCGTGGGTTAGCAGGATGTGCGCCTGTGACTGCGCATTCCACGGGGAGACATCACGGCCACGCAGGAGTGGATATACAAGTTGTCTCTCTACGGCCACTTGAACCTGGCTAACCTTCTTCTTCGCACCCTCCACGAGGTTGCTCACCATCAACAAGTCTCCAGGCCGCTCACCGTGAACCTCAAGCCAGAAGATCGCATTTGCGCCTCCCGTGTTCGTACCCTCGCGTGCCTTGTAGGCCGATGCACCCAGGAGTCTTCTCATAGCGCGGATAGCCGCCTTCCGCGCCGTCAACCATGGCGACGTCGGGTCACTGGACTCAACTGGCTCAGCGTACCAGTTGCGAAAGGTGATCTTCGCAGACGTGACTTCTTCGTAGGGTGTGTCGAAACCAATAGCGCTTCTGCGCCCTTCGCCCTTCTTCCGCCAAAATTGGTAAGGCACTGGGTAAGCTGGTTTCCTGCCTTTTGAAAGAACTACAACGGCAGTCCGGTTTGTTGCACCTTCGAATGGTTTCAGTTCAACCATGTCCTCAACGGTCACGGGACCAATACCCGTCTTGTCAGGAAGCAGGAAACGGCGGAATCCTTGCCCCGCCCCGGATGTCTTGAACAGACTCTGCGTAAGCACAAACCCGAGTCTTCCACCCCGTTCAAGATACCGATCTGCCGCAACGTATGTCATGAGCATGGAGATATCGTACTTCGCCGCGCCGAGAATCGTGTCCATCGCGTTCTCGCGTTTTGGGAACAGAGAGTAATGATCCCATAGCGGCATACTGGCGCGTCGGTACTCATCTGGCAGGTGTTCCCAGTTCACCCAGGGCGGATTGCCAACGACGTAGTGGCAACGTTCCAGGAAGACCGGGGCGAACGAGTTCTTGATGATGCGTGCCCAGACGCCGTTCAATCCCTGATCGTGGAGTTCCTGGAGTTGTTTGAACATGGCGGCGAGTTCGGTCTTCGCCGCCTTTGCTTCATCCGGCGTCAACCCCGCGGCCTTCTCAATGCGCGAGAAAAATACGTCGGCATGGATACCGGACTCGACCGCGTCGTCCAGCACGTCCGCGAGCGCGTCCATGCGCTCGCGGCGGGCGAACAGGGCGGGTATGCGAAAGACACCAACAGACGTTTTCAGTGGATAGACACCGCCATCGAAAAGTTCCGTGCCTTGCGACGGTGTCAGCACGGAGTCAGCCTGATAAACGGGAATGTCAATATCGCCCTTCCGCCGCTTCAAAAGGTCGCCAAGGGCGAGCAGGTAGTTGGTCCGGGCGGCAATCACGGCCAGCGGGTTCAGGTCAATGCCGACAACGTTCTTGAGAATCATGTCGAGCAATTGCGCGGTGGGAATCTTCTTTTGCTCGGCGCGGTCCCGGATGTACTTGATGAGGATTACCAGGAACGTGCCGGAGCCGCACGCGGGATCAAGAACGCGTTTGGTGGGGTCGCCCAGGTCGGTCTGGCCAAGTGTCTGAATGATGAGGCGTTCGGCCAACCAGTCGGGGGTGTAGTACTCGCCCAGGTCGTGCCGAATCTCGCGGGGCAAGAGGTAGTGATACAGTTTCTTCAACAGGTCGCGGGCGTTCTCCGGCGCAAGCTCCAGCGTGCCCGGGTCGTACTCCGCGAGTCGCTGAATGAGGGCGCTGACCGCCTCTTCGATCTCGTCATTCCAGGCGGGGAGATACCAGCCGAAGAAATCTCCTTCCAGGAAATTGCGGATGCCGTACTCGCGGAAGAGTCCGCCGCGTTCAAGGTCGGCCATCGCTTCCCGAAGGTCGTCGTTCTTCTTCGCGGCCAGCGCGGAAAGCGGCGCGGATTCGCCGCCGGCGAACCGCGCGGCGGCGAGTGACGCTACGAGTTTGATCAGCAAGGCGTAGTAGGTGTGCAGAACGAAGAAGACCTTGGCCGCGTCGAGGTGTTTGATCTGCTCTTTCGTCCACAGCGAACTGACAAACCGCTTGAACTCCGGCTTCGATTCGATGCTCTCCGCCCATTCCTTGTAGTCCGTCGCTTCGCTGAAGAACTGTCGCCACTGCTCAAATAGTTTGGCAACGAGCGGGTGTTTCGTACTGTGCATCGCCGTGTACAGGGCGCGCACGGCCTCCTGTGCCCGGATGTTCTGAGGCCCGAAGTCGTTGACGAGGTTTTCGGGCACCATCGCCGCGCCGGTGGAGAGGGAGAACAGAAGACGCAAGAACCGT
>CAZIDA010000140.1:0-7814 GCA_964537865.1 uncultured Acidobacteriota bacterium | reverse complement strand
CGGCTCTCAGCCCAGGGTAGTCCGCCCGCTCTTGGGCGGACTACCCTGGGTACCGGATCGCACGAGCGCTGTGACTACCCCAAAGGGGTTGTGGCAAGCGCGACCGGTACAATCACCCGCCTAAAACGTTTTTTCCTGTTTTCAAGGCAGGCGGACTCTGATGGACACGGTTGTCGTGGGTGGCAAGCGGTCATGATGGCTCGATGCGTTTGTGGGATGCTTGACGGCTTTGAATCGTGGGAACCCGTTGATTTGAGATTCACCTCATGAGGGCGCCTGTTTATCCCCGTCTCGTGCGCCGAGACTGTGCTATACTTCCGGCCTGCAAGATATGCGAATAAGAATCCGCCTGCCGCAAAAACTTTCCACTTTTATTTGGACGCATTTCAAGATTCTGTTGGCGTCGGCCATTGTGCTGTTTGTGATTGTGGCCGGTCCGATGACCTACTACTATTTCAAATTCTCCCACATGATCGACCAGCGTTTCAGCGGCGAGGTGTTTGAGCGGACTTCGCAGATTTTTGCCGCCCCGGTGGAGGTCTACGACGGAGAAGCCATCCAGCCTTCCTCCATCACCACGCAGCTTCGACAAGCGGGATATGTAGAGCACGGCAAAGGCAGCTCCGATCGCGGCGAATTCCGTTACGTTCGTTCGGGGCTGGAGATGATTCCCGGCAAAGAGTCCGGACTCGACGACAAAGCCGATCACGTGCTGATCGCATTTCAAGACGGACGCATCGCGCACATCACGCGCGTGGACAACAGAGCCGAAGTCTATTCCGCGAATTTGGAGCCGGAGCTGATCACCAATCTGTTCGATCAGCGGCGCGAGAAGCGGCGACTTCTCAAATACGAAGACATTCCGCCGATCCTGGTGGCGGCGGTGCTTTCCGCGGAGGACAAGCGCTTCTTCACGCACGGCGGCTTTGATTTCTGGCGAACGTTGGCCTCCGCCTTTCGCGACGTGTCGAAGATGGAAAAGGCGCAAGGCGGATCGACCATCACGCAGCAAGTGGCGCGCATGTTCTTTCTGACTCCCGCCAAAACGTGGCGGCGGAAGATTGCGGAGCTTTACATCGCCTTGCTGTTGGAACGGCGGTTGAGCAAGCAGGAGATTTTCGAGCTGTACGCAAATCAAGAATACATGGGCCAGCGGGGCAGCTTTTCCATCAACGGATTCGGCGAGGCCGCGGTGGCGTATTTCAATAAGGATGTCAAGAGCCTGACCCTGCCCGAAGCCGCTACCATCGCCGGTCTCATTCAATCGCCCAACGGATATTCGCCGTGGCGGCACGTGGATCGCGCGACCGCGCGCCGCAATTGGGTATTGGGCGAGATGAAGGACAACGGGTACATCACCGAGGGGCAAAAGGAAGCGGCCATCCAAACGCCGCTCAAAGTGGTTCCTCCGAATTATGATTACGGAGACGCGCCGTACTTCGTCGATTTGGTGAGAGACCAACTGCTCGACAAGTACAGTGAAACCGATTTGGTGACGCAGCAGTATCGCGTGTATACGACGTTGGATTTGGAGTTGCAGCGGGCGGCCTTCGAGGCGGTTCGCGACGGCATGAAGCAGGTCGATGAGATCGTGGAGCAGCGCGCGCGTCGCCATTTGAAGCGCGGACAGAAAGCCCCGCCGATCGACTTCTCCAATCTCCCGCAAGCGGCGCTGATCGCTCTCGATCCGCACACCGGTGAAATCAAGGCGTTGGTGGGCGGCACCGATTACGGTCGCAGCCAGTTGGATCACATCCTCGCGCGGCGGCAGCCCGGATCGGCCTTCAAGCCGTTCGTGTATGCGGCCGCGTTGAATTCCGGCGTGGATGGTTCGCAGCCGCTGATTACGGCGGTGACGACCGTGGTCGACGAGCCCACGGTCTTTAATTTTGATAACAAGACCTACCAGCCGGACAATTTTGGCCAAGAGTTCTACGGGACGGTGTCGGTGCGGACTGCGCTGGCGCATTCTCTGAACGTGGCCACCATCAAGATTGCCGAAATGACCGGATTCCAGCGCGTGGTCGACCTGGCGATTCGAGACGGACTCAACAGCCGCATCAAGGCGACGCCGTCGATGGCCATCGGTTCTTACGAAGTGACGCCGCTGGAGTTGGCGGGAGCGTACACCATGTTTGCCAACAACGGCGTGCGCGTTGACCCCGTCATGGTTGAAAGCATTCGCGCTCACAACGGCCAAGTGCTCGAACACGCCGAGCCCAAGACGCGAGCGGTGTTGGATCCGCGCACCGATTTTCTGGTAACTTATCTGATGGAAGGCGTCATCAACAACGGTACGGCGGCGGGAGTTCGCGCACGCGGCTTCACCTTGCCGGCGGCCGGCAAGACCGGCAGCTCTCACGACGCGTGGTTTGCCGGATATACCTCCGGACTTCTGTGCATCGTGTGGGTAGGATACGACGACAATCGGGACATCCGAATCGAAGGCGCCAAAGCGGCGCTGCCCATTTGGACGGAGTTTATGATGAAAGCCGCACAGCTCCGTCCTCACGTGGTCGGCGGACAGCCCTTCAATCCGCCGGATGGAGTGGAGATCGTGAAGATCGATCCGGAAAGCGGGGAATTGGCCAATCCCGCGTGTCCTACCACCATCGACGAGGCGTTCATCGCCGGAACTGCGCCGCTTCAACATTGTCAGCTTCACGGCGGAACCTTCTTGCAGAAATTGTTCCATACCTTCGGAAGCACTCAGGTTCAGCCTCCCCCTAAGCATTGACCGCTTCTAGATAATCGGAGAATAGAGTGACAAAAGATGGCCCGCGGTGCTTCCGCCGCGGCGGACACCGCGGCTACCCGAGCCGATCTGCCGTTGGGATCCTCGCCACCGTCACTATGTTTTATCTCCGTCCCCAACGGGGACGCGGCTCTCAGCCCAGGGTTGTCCGCCGGCTTTCGCTTGCGTCCACCGGATTTTTGGGGGATTGGCGGACTACCCTGGGTACCGAATTGTTCCCCCACACAGATTCAACCCTGAAAGAGTCTGTGTGAAAACCCCTGTTGTGCTGATCTGTGGAAAATAAATTCTTCATTAGAGGCGCTACAGTCGATTTTCTGTGGCGGGGTAATCATTTTTGATGTCGAGATTTTCTCGGTTTTTGAGTTTTCACACAGACTCTGAAAGGGTTGTGTCAAACGACCGCGCCTATTTTGGGGGCAGGTGCTCATGGGCCGATCGATCGGACCATCCAAGGGAATGAAAACAACCTTGCGGATGCGTCTTTCATCATGCTCGGCAAGAGCCCGCGGTGCTTCCGCCGCGGCGGACACCGCGGCTACCAGAGCGTCGGCGTTATTTTCGTGGCAGGATAAACGCCTTCGCAATTTCTGGCTGGTCGGAGGAAAAGTCCGGCCCCGGCGGGCTCCCGCGGTCTAAAAAATCTAGTCGCCATCCGGTTTCGCCGCAAAAGCAAAAGCGGCGAAAATCAGGACGGCCGGATACGCCTCCAGCACGTAGCGCGGTTCCGGAAAGGTGAAGTACGCAAGAAAAATTGTGCGGGAAAGAATCAAGATCAGCAGCAGCGCGAGCCAAACTGTTTGCCGACGCAACCTCCACATTCCGGCCAGCGCCAAACCCACAAAAATCAGATTCACCACAAACAGCAGCAAGGTGAACAGGAAATCGCGAGGATCGTTCGACCAAGCGGCCCGAATCGGCCACAGCCTGCCCTCGAGCGGCAGAATCTCTCGGCGCGGTGTGAACCAGAGCGCCAGGGCGCGCAGCGCGGGAAGCTCCAGATAGTAACGCCAAGGATGATCGACAATGCGCTGTCGCGCCAGCCCCGCGAATTCTGCGTCAAGTTCCGGACTCATGGTCCGCGTTTCGTCGTAGCGTTGGAAGAGTTCTTGTGTCGCGGTCTTCTGCGGAGCGTTGTCGAACGCCCGGCCGGGAAGGGAGTCGAAAGGCATCGGCGATTCATTCACCGGCCACGCAAATCCCTCGATCTCATGAGGCTCCCAAAGCCACGTCTTGCACCAGCGCCAATAATTCTGCGGAGCAAACTCACCGACGTCCGTCGCTTCCGGAGGCGCCAAAGGCTGGAAGGTCCGAAAGGTGATCCCATTGCGAAGCGTCCATGGCGCCAGAGGTAGAATCAATCCCAAGATGACCCAGGCGGCGTGAAGAACTGACGGACGAAGGAGCCGATCCCGTCGAATGCGCCGGATGAAGAGCGGTGCGAGCGCCAGCAGCCACAATCCGCTCTCGGGGCGAAACATCGTGGCCACGCCGGTGAACAGACCGCACAGAAACCACGCTGATGCCTGGTGGCGTTTGAAGGCTTTCACGGCGAACCACAACGCCAGCACAAGAAAAAACGTGGTCGGTGTTTCCGCGAGAATCGAGGCCGCGTAGTTGGCGATGAAGGGACAAAGCGCCGCGAGCAGAAGCGCCCAGTGCGCCAGTCGTTGCCGACGCCCCGCATCGCCTTCCGCCATTTCCAGCACGATGAGCGCGATGATCCACACGGTGAATGTGTCGAGAAACGCTTGAACGACGCGCACGGCCGTTTCGTTGGAGTCGCCGGCCACCGCGAAAATAGCCGCCAAAAAAATCGGATAGCCGGGCGTGCGGATCATCGAAGGCGCCAGAACCGAAGCGGGCTGCGGCGCCGCGTGAGAATAGACGCCGTGATGAAGGAGGTTGGTGGCGAAAGCTTCATAGATCGGAGAATCGCCGCCGACGTTGGGGAAAGTCAGCGCCAAGAACAGGCGCAGCGCCAGGGCCGCCAACAACCAGGCCGCCGTTCGAGTCCTTCGCCCCAGAAAGACCTCTTTCATGTTTCTGTTTCCTGTTTGGGATATAATCTTCCGGCTGCAGCTCATTCAAAGCGCGCTGAGGATAGCTCAAGACGAGTCATCGATGATCTTATGACCGAACCGCGATCGCATCATCCGGTTTTCTACGATCCGCATCGACGTCGTTGGTGGAAATGGCGGCAAGGCTTCTTTACGCTCGCCATCTTGCTGGCATTGATCATGGTGATCTTCGTCGCCAACATCCTGAGCCAACCGCGCCTGACTTCGCTCAATCTTCCGGATCAAACGCGCATCTTTCGCCCCGCTCTGGCGAGGTTGAAGCGTTTCGGCCTTTCGCCTCAAGAGCGGCGCAAGCGTCGTTTGCATCGCATGATAACGCGCCTCCAAAACTTGAACAAGGGCCAGGCCGCCAAGCTCTCGCAGACCGATACCTCTATCAAAGAATTTTCGGCGCTCATGTTGGGTTTCTTCGTGAATTGGGACGCTACCAGCCTTACCTCCTTTGAGCAGCATTTCGATAAGATCGACATCGTGGTCCCGGAGTGGCTGCAACTCGGCGACGCGGACGGAACGCTCATCATGAAGGATGACCAAGAGAAAGCTCTGGCGCTGCGCGAGTTCATCAAGCGGGGACAGATTGACGTGAAGATCATGCCGCTCTTGAACAACTTCAACGGCCAGGTCTTTCAGAGCAATCTGCTGGCGAAATTTCTCGCTCGTCCCAACGCCCGAAAGCGTCTTATTGCCGATCTCATTCCCTGGCTGAAAGAGAACCATTATGTCGGCGTGAACGTCGATTTCGAAAACGTTCCCACGTCCTCGCAGCACGATCTGCATTCTTTCATGGAAGAATTGTACACGGCCCTGCACGAGCAGAATCTTCTGGTCTCGCAGGATTTGCCCGCCTCCGACAGCGATTACGATTACTCCTTCTACGCCGCCGTCAACGATTTTGTGGTGCTGATGGATTACGACCAACATTGGGAAGCGTCGCGGCCCGGTCCCGTCTCCTCGCAGGATTGGTACTACAGCAACGTTCAAGATCGCTTGAACAAGATTCCGCCCAGCAAGTTGGTGATCGCGCTGGCGAACTACGGCTACGACTGGACGGTGATGGGGAAGAACCGTTTCGTCGGGAAGTCCATCGCCTTCCAGGACGCCATGCGCATCGCCAAGGAATCCGACGCCACACCGGAATTCGACCCGGACTCGTTGAACCCGACCTATGATTACTACGACGAACACAATCGCCTGCACCACGTGTGGTTTTTGGACGGCGTGACGGTCTTCAATGAAATTGCGCAGACGAAATCGATGTCGCCCCACGGCTACGCGCTGTGGCGGCTCGGCTCCGAGGATCCTACCGCCTGGAAAGTGTTCGCCACCTTCGCCACAAACGACCAGGTGGCTGAAGAAATGAAGCCGCTGACCTACGGGTATGACGTGGATTACGACGGCGAAGGCGAATTGCTCACCATTCAAAATGCGCCCCGGCCCGGCGAGCGCGATTTGACCTTCGATCCCAAGCTCGATTTGATCACCGACGAGGATTTTCCCAAACTTCCGCTGGGTTACCTCATCACGCGGCGGGGGCGGCAGGTGAAGAAAATGGCCATCACCTTCGATGATGGACCGGATCCTCAATACACGCCGAAGATTTTGGATATCCTGAAACAGTATCACGCTCACGCCACCTTTTTCCTGGTGGGATCGTCGGCGGAAGACAACATCGAGTTGGTGCGCCGCATTGTGGATGAAGGAAACGAAATCGGAAATCACACCTTCACGCATCCCAACATCAGCGATACTTCTTATCGGCAGCTAAGAATTGAATTGAATTTGACGCAACGTCTGTTCGAAGCCAAGCTGGGGCGCGAGACGTTATTCTTCCGTCCGCCTTATGGCGTCGATTCCGAACCCGAAGTCCCCGACGAAGTGAAGCCGCTGGAAGTAGTGCAGAAGATGGGTTATCTGGTGGTGGGGGAGCGGCCGGACACGCGCGACTGGGAAGTGAAGAACGTCGACAAGATTCTCGAAGCCGCCATTGACTTGGCGCCCACCGGGAATGTGCTGTTGCTCCACGATGCCGGGGGAGACCGCTCCGCGACGGTGGCCGCGCTGCCGAAAATCATTACGGCGCTCCGCCAGCGCGGCTACCAGTTCGTGCAGCTCTCCGACCTGCTCGGTCTTTCGCGCGACGCCGTCATGCCGCCCGTTCCCCCCGGCGAGAAATGGCGCTCCCGCCTGGACGACGTGGCCTTCACGCTCTTCAGCGTTCTCGATCACACCTTCAACTGGCTGTTCATGATCGGCATCGTGTTCGGCATCGGTCGCTTCGTGTTCATCGGAACGTTGGCGGTGATCCAAGAGATTCTGCGAAACCGGGAATCGTTTGCGACGGACTTCACTCCGTTTGTGAGCATCATTGTGCCCGCGAGAAATGAGGAGAAGGTCATCGTGCGGACGGTGGCGGCGCTGCTCGAATCGGATTATCCGCGGTTCGATGTCATCGTCGTCGACGACGGCTCCACCGACGAGACGTCGGCGCGCGTAAAAGCGGCATTTGGAAAAAATTCGCAAGTGCGGCTCTTTGTTCAGGAGAATCGTGGCAAAGCCGAAGCCTTGAATTTCGGATTGGAACAATCCGTCTCTGAAATCGTCGTCGTCGTCGACGCCGACACCCTCTTCGAGCGCGATACCCTGCGCATGCTGGTGCGACACTTTGAGGAGCCGGAAGTGGGCGCGGTGGCCGGTAATACTAAAGTCGGAAACCGCGTGAACTTGCTGACGCGCTGGCAAGCGTTGGAATACGTGACTTCGCAAAATCTCGATCGCCGCGCCTTCGACGCGCTGAATTGCATCACCGTGGTTCCGGGCGCCGTGGGCGCGTGGCGACGCGACCTCATCATGAAAGTCGGCGGGTTCACCCAGGACACCTTGGCCGAAGACACCGACTTGACGATTTCCATCCGCCGCCTGGGATACGACATCGTCTATGAAGACAAAGCCATCGCCCGCACGGAAGCGCCCGACACCAT
>CAZIDA010000139.1:0-7824 GCA_964537865.1 uncultured Acidobacteriota bacterium | reverse complement strand
ACCAGAAGATTCCTTTGAACTCAAAGATCAACATTCTGTTTGTTCACCCGACGCCCTATCTGAATGGCGTCTCGCGCACACTGGCGGGGTTGATCAATTCTCTGGATCCGGCCGCGTTTCAGATATCGATCGCCGCGCCGCCCGAGAGCGCATTCGAAAGCATGCTCAAAAGGCCGGACACCGTGATACGGCATTTTCAGATGGCCAGTCTGGGACGAAGCCCGGCGCGCGTACTGCGCCACTTTTTGTCGAAGTGGATCGACGGCGCCGCGATCGCCCGCTTCGCAAAGCAGACCCACGCCGAGCTTCTTTTTGGGAATACTTTGATGGCCTCCTGGGCGCTGGATGCGGCGGCTCGATGCGGGCTGCCGTGTGTCATGCAGGTTCATGAGGGGCCTCGTTCGTTTCCGCCCTTTCTTTATCGGGCTTGGGTGAAGCGAGCGGGAAGAAAAGCAAATCTGATTCTCGCCGTGTCGGACGAAATTCAGGAGGCTTTCCGAGCTTTTCCGGCCAAGGTTGTCCGGATGGAGAACGCCATCGATTTGAAATGGTCTGATCGAATTCCGTCGAAAAGCCGCGCCGCGGGTCCGGGGGGGCGCGATTTCAATATTCTGTGCGTTTCTCACTTGATGGAAGGCAAAGGACAACATGAATTGGTGAACCGGTGGGCGCAGATTGTCGAGCAATGTCCGGGCGCCCGAATCACTTTCGTGGGAGGCGCCAATGGCATCCCGCGGAACGAGGAATATTTGCGGTCGCTCCAAGCGCTGGCGGCGAAGCTGGGCGCCCAGACGCGAATTCATTTTGTCGGTCCGCAAACCGATCTCGCCCCGTGGTTTCAAGCCTGTGATACTTTTGTGAACACTTCCCCGTATGAAACATTCGGTCTCACGTTGATGGAAGCGTTGGCAGCAGGCGTTCCCGTGATTTCTCGGCGCGTGGGCGTGGTCGATGAGCTGGCGCGGCGGAAAACCCCCGGCCTTTTTGTGATTGAAGAATCGTGGAATGAATTGCCGGCGGTTTTGAGACAGATCGACATCTCCGGATTCCCGGACTATCGCGCGGCGCGGAGCGAGATTTTGAAAACCTATCGGATGGAGAGACAAGTGGAGCAGGTCACCGCTCTCTTGAAGAGCCTGCTCCAACGCGAATAATCGGCGGCGCCAGAAGGCCGCGGCAATCATCCCGGTTTTTTGAGCGGCACATCCTATGCGATTTTTTCAAGGAACATTACTGACCTTCGTCGCCAATGTGGCCAGGTTGGTGATCGGCTTAAGCTCCGGAATATTTATTGCGCGCGCGTTGGGGCCCGTGGGTCGAGGCGAATACAACCTGGCGCTCTTGGTGAGCACCTTCTTGGTGTTCATCCTGGACATGGGATTTTCCTATTCCGTCTCCTACTTCGTCAGCAGCCACCGCTTCTCCAGCAATCAAATGTTGAAGAACGCGTTTTGGGCGGCTTGGATATTGGGGGCGTTGGGCCTGCTGATTTTTCTTTTGATGGATCGCGTGGGCGCCGCCAAGTTTTTGTTGGGCACGGGAATTTTGACACCCAGCATCCTGACGGTCTTGATCTTTCTTCCTTCTACCTTCTTTCAACTTTACTTCAACGTTCTCCTGCTGGGAGAAGGGCGGCTTCTGGTTTACAACGTCGCGCCCATCGTGGCGCAGTTTGCGGTGGTCGTGACCATCGGGGTTCAATATTTCCGCAGCTCCTTGACCGTGAACTGGGCGGTCTTTCTCTTTTTGATGGGGCACGTCGTCTCCATCCTGGTGATGCTGCTCTTTCGGCGCGACTTCTTTACGGCTCTGGAAGAGCCTTTCTTCACGCTGAAAGAGATCAAAGAGATTCTGGCGTTCTCACTGCCGGCGCACGTGGCGGCGTTGATTCAGTTTTTGAATTTTCGACTGGACACCTTCATCGTGAACTTTTATTTGGGATTGGGCGCCGTAGGCATCTACACGCTGTCCGGAAGTTTTGCGGAACTGCTGTGGATGATCTCTCGTCCGATTGGCACGGTGCTCATGCCTCGAGTGGCGGCTTCGAACGGGCCCAAGGCGCTCGGCGACATGGTGTTTCGGTCCTCCGCGCTCGCTTTCTTTGCCACCCTGGCTGCTTCGTTGACGATTGGGTTGGCCGCTCCCTGGGTATTGCCGATCGTTTATGGAATCAAATTCCAAGCGTCGGTCACTCCGCTGCGATTCTTGTTGCCCGGAGCGACAATTTTCTGTTACACCAATGTGCAAGCCTGTTATTTGACCGGGATCGGCAAGCCGAAGATCAACACATATATCTCGGCTACATCGTTGGTGGCAACGGTTGTTCTGGATCTCTTGCTGATTCCGCGTTGGGGAGTGAATGGAGCGGCCATCGCTTCGACGGTTTCATACACCTTGTCGAGTTTTCTGACGGTGTATCAGGCGTCGAAGTGGGCCGGTGTGCCGATGTGGGCGTCGATCCGCTTGCCGCGGCGCGAAGAGTTTCGAGTGGTCGTTGAAGGGCTGAGGTTCCTCACCGGTTTGGTGAAGACGGTGGGCGTCGAAAAGCCCTGAACCTCGCTTCGTTTGAGAAGAAGAGATTCTTATCGAATCAAAGAAAGAGCCAGCCTATGCCGGTGAGCGCATACGATAACATCGATCCGATTCTTTCTTACATCATCGACCTCGAACCGCGTCGAATTCTCGATGTGGGAGTGGGCCACGGAAAGTACGGATTTCTCTGCCGCGAATATTTGGAAGTTCAACCGCATCGATATTCTCCCTCCGAATGGTTGACGGAGATCGTCGGCATCGAGCACTGGGATAAGTACCATAATCCGGTGTGGGACTACGCCTACAACAAAGTCGTCCTGGGGGACGCGCGTGATCTGATCGACCAGTTGGGCCAATTTGACCTCGTCATTTTCGCGGATATCATCGAACACTTTGAGAAAGCGGACGGCGTGAAGTTGATCGAAAGAGCGCTGAGCGTTTCCAAATGGGTGATTGTCTCCACGCCGTGCGTGTTTGTGGACGAGGAAGACTACTACGAGACGATTGGGAACAAGCAGATGCGGCATCTGAGCCTGTGGAGCCGCAAGGATTTTGCGAACTATCACGCCCTCTTCCGGGAGCGCTCGCAATGCTTTGTTGCGCTGGCCTCTCGATCGCGCATCGACAAATCGATCGGATATCGATCCAGCGATTTGTTTCAACTGAAGCGAATGGTTCGCCGGTGGCTGCCGCAATCGCTGGTGAATGCGGTGTATCGGGCGCGGCATCCGGAGGATAGGCGGAGCCCGAATCAAACGTAGTCGTCCCAGGCTTTCATCGCCGGGAAAAGTAAGGAGACGTCGTTTGAAAATCGTGTACGTCAGTTTGAGTTATCTCCCCAAAGTCGCGGGCGGAGTCCAAGTCCTGACTCACAGCATTGCCAAGGAGATGCAATCGCGCGGACATGACGTCGAAGTCTTGTGCGCCGAATCGGTGCATGACGGAGACGGCCAGGTGCGGGGAGAACACACCGAATACGACGGCATGCCGGTGGAACGGGTGCATCTCAATCGCTATCGCCAGCCGAATTATTTTCGGTCGTTCTACGATGTACCGTCGATGGCGGATTATTTGGTGGATTCGTTCGCGCGCCGCAAGCCGGATTTGTTTCACATCCTGCACTTCTCGCGTCTGTCGGCCTCGGTCTTCGAGGGGATGCGCCGGCTGGGAGTCCCGGTGCTGCTCACTTTGGCGGATTATGCCTTCCTTTGTCCGCTCGGAACTCTGATGCGCTACAACGGCGCAATCTGTCCGGGCGCGGAGGCCGTCGGAGGACTGAAGTGTTTGGGTTGTTTTGTGGACGAGACGCGAACATACAAGAACAGTGCTTTGCGGCATGTATTCAATTCCGATGAAGTCGCGGTGGCCATCGATGCCGTCGATCACCTGGCCGGGATAAGACATTTGTTGCCGCACGTGTATCAAGGCGCCGGGCGGGCCTTCAAGGATCGCATCCCGTACTTCAAAGACCTGTGTTCACAAATCGATTTGTTCACCACCAACAATCATTGGTCGCGCGAGTTTTATATCGAGCACGGTTTCCCGCCGGAGCGGATCCGCACGGTGGTGCAAACTCTGGATGTGTCGTGGTCGGCCGGCTTCACGCGCACGCCTTACGAAGGACCCTTGCGAATCGGATTCACCGGCGCTGTGGCGAGTCACAAAGGCGTCGATGTTCTCATCAAAGCCTTTTTGCGCATGAAGAGGCAGAAGAATGCGTGCCTTTTGATCTTCGGAGAAAACGATTCTCATCCGTTTTACGTGAAGAAACTTCTGCGAATGATCGGCAGCAACGATCGGGTCGAGTTCAAGGGAAGATATCAGCCGACGGAGTTGAATCGAATCTATAACCAGATGGACGTGATGGTGGCGCCCTCCATGTTTTATGAGACCGGGCCGCTGGTGGTGTTGGAAGCCCAAGCCACCAAGACGCCCGCCATCAGTTCCGATCTGGGTCCGATTCGGGAGCTCATCCGCCATGGCGTGGACGGATATTTGTTTGAGCGAGGCAACAGCGAGCAGTTGGCGTCGATCCTGGATCGCTTGTGCGAGCACCGCGAGGAAGTGGATCGCCTGCGATCCAATATTCGCCCCGTGAAAACCGTCGCCGCGATGGCCGATGAGTTGGAAGCGTTGTACGTGGAACTGAAATCCAAGAGAGTCGCATGAAGATTGCCTACTTCTGCAGCCGATACTTGCCGCGATTCAAGGGCGGCACGGAGTCGCTCACGCGTTTGCTGGCCCGCGGCGAGCAGGCGCGAGGCCATGAAGTGCGAGTCGTGACCGTGGAATCCACGGAGGCGGCAGCAGGAAGCGAAATCTCAGGATGCGACGACAGCTATGAAGGCGTTCCGGTTCACCGGATTTCTTACAACTGGTCGGCGCAACCGTCGCCGTTTCGCGCCCTCACGACCAATCCGGCGATGGAGGATTATCTGGTTCGCTGGCTCGAGAAGGAGAAGCCCGAGGTGGTTCACGTCACCAACTGCTTTCGCATCACTTCGGCGGCGCTCACCGCGCCACGAAAATTGGGAATCTCCACGGTTATGACCTTGACGGAGTTTTGGTTCTTCTGTCCCATCGGCTCTTCGTTCAATGTGGCCGGTGAGATTTGTCCCGGCGCGGAACAGGTTCGCATCACGGATTGCCTGACTTGCTATGTTGGCCTCGGACAGACTTTCAAACGGCTGCCGTTTGGAAATCGAATTCCTCCTCACTGGGTGGCCGTGGCCCTCGCGGCCATGGATCGCGGCGACGTGTCGCGGCAAGCCGTCCCGGCGCGGTTCGCCGGTTGCACCCAAGCGCTGGAAGATCGGAAAGCCTTGATGCGCGACTTGCGCGGCGGCGCGGACATGTTTTTGACGCTGAACGATTGGGAGAAAGAATATTATGTGGAGCGCGGATTCGATCCGAACCGCATCACCACGGTGATTCCGGCTGTTGAACCGGTTTCCGATTCGGCGCTGAACGAGAAGCCGCGCCACGGACGCATCCGCGTTGGATTCATCGGCGCCATGGTGCGATACAAGGGCATCGAAACTCTGATCGAAGGATTTCGTTCTGCCGATCTGGGCGCAAGAGCCGCTTTGGATCTGTGGGGAGACGATCAATCGGATCCGGATTTTCGTCGGCAATTGGTCGGCTTGATCGGCGGCTCTCCCGACATTCATCTTCGCGGACGATTTGCGGAAGGCCGGCTCCATGAAATTTTTTCTGAGATGGATTTGATGGCCATTCCTTCGTTGAGCCTCGAAACCGGTCCCTTGGTTCTGTTCGAGGCTTTTGCGCATCACACGCCGGTTCTATGTTCGAATCACGGAGGTATGCCGCAATACGTCCGGGAAGGAATCAATGGTCTCTTGTTCGAGCCGGGAAATTCGCCGGATTGCGCGCGCGCGCTCCGCCGGATCGCCCAAGACGATTCCATTCTTGACCGAATGAAAGCGAATGCTCGTCAGCCCAAGACGCTCGATCAGTTTCTGGGCGAACACGAAGATGTTTATCGACGCCTCCATGGTTCTCAAAGAGTGAGGGGAGTGGCGTGAGCATGACGGAACTTCCTCGCTTCGATTGGCACATGCACGCGAACTTTACCGACGGAAAGGCCACCGTGCGCGAGTGCATCTCCGAAGCCGAGCGGAAGGGGCTTCTCTCCATCGCCTTGACGGAACATGTGCGGGCCGATTCCGATTGGATCGAACGCTACTGCCGGGAAGTGCGCGCGGAAGCCGCTCGATCCCACATCCGCGTGCTGTGCGGCGCCGAAGCGCGAATCTTGAATGATGAGGGCGATATCCATTTGGGCAAGGAAGCCGTGAATCAGTTCGATTTGATCGTCGCTTCCATTCATCGTCTTCCGGATTCGAGTCGCGGCTTAAGCCCCGAGCAGATTTATTGTGAGTCGCTGATTCATGCATGCGAGAATCCGTTGGTCGATATTTTGGGGCATGCGATGCACGCGCCGAAGGAATTGTCCGGATGGACGATGAGCGAATCGGATCAGCGCGCCGTGGCGAAGGCGGCGGCGCGAAACGGCGTGGCCATCGAGGTGAATCGCAAATACGATGTTCCCTCAATCGAATTTCTCAAGATTTGTCTGGATGAGGGGTGCCTTTTTTCGATGGGGAGTGACGCGCACAGAAAAGAAGAGGTGGGAGAAGTGGAATCTCTCCTCGACAAGCTGTGCGCTGTTGGAGTGACCGCGGATCGTTTGGCGGCGAAGAAGTGGAAGCTTCTGTGAGGAGACGTCTTCGTTGATGACGATGCGAAAACAATTCGCGATGACCGTCGATGTGGAGCCGGATCGTCCTCCCCTGCCCGAGGAAGAACAGAAGCCGTTCACTTACAAAGGCATCGAAGACGGAATGCCGGTGTTGCTCAATCTGTTGGAGGAGTTCGATTGCCGCGCTACTTTCTTCGCGCTCGGCGAAACGGCCGAGAAATATCCTGAGCTGCTTCCCGATCTTGAGCGAAGAGGACATGAAATTGCCTGCCACACTTTCTATCACCGCGATTGTTCGAAAGTAGAATCGAGCGAAATGGCCGAGGATGTGAGGCGAGCGGCCGCGCTTTTGCGCGATCAAACGGATTCGGAGATGGTCGGCTTTCGCTTTCCATATTTTCGATTGAATCAGGCGGTTTTGCCGACGCTGCAGCAATTGGGATTCCGGTACGATATCTCGCTGCTCGAATTCAGCGACGGGCACGATGAGTACATCGGCGCCGCCAAGGCGGCGAGACTGAAGTTGTTCCGGAACACGCGCGTCTTCGAACCGGAGCGACAGATGCACGTTCGCTTCGGCGGCTGGATGTTGCGGCAAAAGTCCACGACGGAGTTGCTGCGAATCACGCGCGAGCTTCTGGCGGAGCGGTCGGTTGTGAACTTCTACGTTCATCCTTGGGAATTCATTTCGCTTCCCTCGCAAGTGAACCCGGAAGATCATTTCGATCCGTTGCGCGTCCAAGAGAATTTTATGGCGATGATGGAGGAGTGCCGCCGACAGAAAGCGCAGTTTGTTTCTGTTCGAGAGTTGATTTCTGAACCGACCGTCCAAGGGAGAACGATTTCGTGAAACGAGCGACGCGCATCTTGATCAGCGGCGCCGGGCCGGCCACGTTCGGCATTCTGAAGGGGCTGCGCTATTCCGGAGAGCGATTCTTTTGCGCCATCGTTGAAGTGAACGAGTTGGCGGCCGGCAACTACGTCGCCGACCGGTTCTTTCTGATCGATCCGGTGCGCCGCGACCCACAGCGGTATGTTTCCCGGCTCTTCGACATTTGCCGAAAACAGAA